>JAVBNK010000190.1:0-18301 GCA_031551595.1 Rikenellaceae bacterium
TTCCGTCGCCCTCGCCGCAGCGTGCGTCGGCCGAAGCGTCCGCCGCGCACCGAAAGACTCCGACCTGTGGGGCCGCCAGGCTCCGCTGATGGACTGCGATCCCGAAATCCGCGCCGATATCCTCGAAAGGCATCCCGAGCTCTCCGGCGCCGGTAACGCGAAGCCGGAAACCGCGCCGGTTGCGGAAATCCAACCGGCCGGCCAGCCGGCGGAACGCCGCCGCAACATCGCATAGAGGAATCGGTCCCGCCGCAATTCGCCGAACGCCCGATTCCTAATGTTTTCATAATCCGCTGCGCATTCGACATCAAAGGATCTATCGCAATGGTTGTCAGTCTTACAAAGCGAAGCCGTCGGCCCGCGGCCACCCGGCGCCGCACCATCGGCCACAACCCGTAAATTCCCTCGCCGCCGGCGGGGGAATGTGATTTTATGGGTACCTTTGCCGCCATGACGCGAAAAAGGATATGAATTGGTTGGTCTTACTTATCGCCGGGTTGTTCGAGGTGGGTTTCGCCTCGTGCCTGGGCAAAGTGCGCGAAACGACGGGCACGGAGATGTACGCATGGTTCGGTGGATTTTTGCTCTCCCTGGCGATCAGCATGGCGCTGCTCGTCCGGGCGACGCAAACGCTGCCTATCGGCACCGCCTATGCCGTGTGGACGGGAGTGGGCGCCGTGGGTACGGTACTGATGGGCGTGCTGGTGTTTCACGAACCCGCCAATTTCTGGCGGCTGTTTTTCCTCGCCACGCTGATCCTCTCGATCGCCGGGCTGAAATTCGTATCCCATTGACGGGTCCGGTCATCGTCCGCTCCGGCGTAACAGGCCCGCGGGCAACTGCTGCAATTGCAGGGCGGCGACGATAACGACGATCCCGGTGACGGTCGGCCAGTCGGGACGCTCGCCCGGCACGATCAGCCAACTCAGGATGCATCCGGTGACCGGAACGATGAATTTCCACATGTTCAGTTCCGAAACCTTCACTCCGGGACGTTGCAGCAGCCCGTACCACAGCGAAAACGCCGCCGCGGGAATGATCGCCAGCCACACCAGCGCCGCATAGAACTCCGCCGGATAGATGCTGACCTCCGGTTTTTCGACGACGAAGGCCGTGACGAGCAGCATGATGCCGCCCGTGAAGTTGGCGAACGAGGTCAGCGCGACCGGGGAGATACTATACGATTTCTTCTTGACGACCATGATGTTGGTATAGCTGCCGATGATGTTGCTCAACAGCAACAACCCCACTCCCGCATAGAACGACGGGTCGTCGCCCGAAAGTTTGCCTTTGGCCGTGCTGATGAACACGATACCCGCCAGTCCCAGGCCTATGGCGGCCATTTTACGGAAGGTCATCCTGTCGTCGTGCAGGGCCAGGTGGGCCATCACCGCCACGAACAGCGGCCCCGCCCCGATAATGACGGATGAGGTGGCGCCCGGCACCTTGTCCAGTCCCATGAAGAACAGCCCGTATTGCAGGAAGGTCTGCACGAAGGCGAAAAGCAGCATGAACCGCCAATGCCGCAGCGCCCCGCGCAGGTCGACCTTCGTGGCGACCATCAGCGGCACGAGCAGCAATCCGGCCAGCGTGAACCTCATGCCCGACAGATAGATCGGGCTGGCATACTGAAACCCGATCTTCGCCCCGGCAAATGCCGAACCCCATAATACGCACGCAAGTACAGCCCTCCATTTCATGCCCGCAAAGATACCTAAATCCCGATAACTTGCGCACCTTCCGGCCGAAGATCCTTACGTGGATCATCCGGTAAGCGTCCAGTAAGATGCTGCCCGGTCGGGATCGGCCCGAATACCGGCCGTAAAGACCCGTCCATGTCCCCCGGGGCCGGTAAGGCCGGGATCATCCCGAAGTCCCTTTTTATCCTTTACGCAGGACAGGAAGCCCGGCCCCGCCGGGAGAAGGTAATCGTGACCCGTCGAGCATTCAGGACAGCCAATCAGACAAACACCTTATTTATAAATTGTTTCAGCATCGGTTCGCAGCCTGCGGAGGGCGGATAATGCGCCGCAGGCGATTTTACCGGCCCTCCGCACCGGGTGGCTGCGGGCCGGTAGTTTTGCCGTACGAAACCGATAATGTGGCCATTGCAGGTGATGTGACTAAGAGTTTGTCTAAAATTTATTCCCACAAAATCTTATGGCCCTTTTTTGCGCTTTCCTCACCCGCCTCACTCGCCGTGGGACACCGCCACGCCTCCTTCGGCGGGCGAGGAAAATCATCAAAAAATTGACTCATAATCTTTTATATGAATAAAATTTAGACAAACTCTCATATTTGTTAGATACACAATGAATTAATTGTAGTTTCTTCCCTCATGGACAGGTCTTCCGGCGGATTATCGGCGAAGGTGTGTGTGGAAAATTTAACGCCCAGGGATTCAGCCCCTCAAGTTCTTGCCTTTGGAAGTCATGATATTACCGGCATAAAGACGGACCCGTCCATGAAGAAACGCCTGCCGGCATAAATCGTAGCAATGCCCTTGTTTTACCTGTTTTTTATAAAAAACCGAAAGGTCCCTTCATCCTTTTTTATTTCTCATGGGTTTCTATAGTAAACAAATGTACATATCGATGAAAGACAAATATTTTCCGAACCGGATGACCGGCGACATCCTCGATGCGATGAGCAAAGGGGAGGACGGCGAAGGCGTGCGGCAACAGCTACGGAATCAACTCAAAGACAACGGCCTGGATGAAAAACTGGCCGACCCGGAATACTGCTGCCGCCACGCCGCGGACCTGGAACGTTACGATGCCGAGGGGGCATGGCAAAGGGTGGCCGGACAACTCAGGCCCCGCCGTTCCCTGGGGGCGGTCATCGCCAGATATGCCTCCGCAGCGGTCGTATTCGCCGGGGTGATCATACTGACGGTGATCGGGGGCAAAATCGACGACCCGTACCATGCCGGCGAGGATGCCCAGGTCGACGCGACCAGGCAGATGCATATGAAAGCCGTGCTGGACATGGGCGATAATAAGGTCGTCAACCTGCAGGACGCTTCCGCCGCCGCCCGGGCGGGCGCCACGCTCCTGCGTAAGGGGGTGTTGGCCTACGGCAACAAGCCCGGCGACGGCCCCGTCGCCGAACACACCCTCAGCGTACCGCGGGGGGGCGAATACACCCTCGTGTTGCCGGACGGTACGACGGTCATCCTGAATGCCGATTCGAAACTCGTCTACCCGAACCGCTTTACGGGGGCCGAGCGCAACGTCGAACTGACCGGGGAGGCCTATTTCAAGGTGGTTAAAGACCCGTCGAAACCCTTCATCGTGCGGACCGGCAATATCTCCATCCGCGTACTCGGCACGTCGTTCAACGTGAGGGCCTACGAGGGCGAGAGCGTCCAGACCACGCTGGTCGAGGGCAGTGTGCTGATCACCACCGACTCCGAACACATCAAGATCAGGCCCGGCGAGCAGCTGGTGATCAAGAGCGATACGCTGTCCATCCGCCAGATCGACGTGAAAACCGTATTCCTGGGAAACCGGGACAACCGTTTCGTATTCGACGACGAGCCGCTTGCCGACGTAATGAGGAAGCTGGAGCGCTGGTACGATTTCGAGTTTGTGGTCGCCGACGAATCGCTGCACCATATACGCTTTACCGGCAACCTGCCCAAATACCAGAACCTTTCGAAAGCGCTGCACATGCTGGAGCTGACCACGTGTGTGAAATTCGGGATGGCCGGCAATGTGCTGACGGTCGAGAGGGACCTCTGAGCCGCCCGCCGGAACGCGCAAGGCCGGAATACCGCGCAAGCAACGCCTTTTACAACCACCGATAATACTAACTTCTTAACCTGAACGTACCATGAAGAGACCTGAACCTCGGGAATTCGACACAGGGAGCGACTCCCTGAACGTTACGAAAAAAAAGATGCGGGGCTTGAGCTGTCTGCTGCTCTTGCTGATGTCGGCGACCGTATCGTTTGCACAGGTGCGACTGAGCATCGACATGACCAAAGCGACCCTTCCGGAAGTCTTTAAGGAGATCACCAGGCAGACAGGGTACGAATTCATGTACAGCGGCAATGAACTGCCCTCCGGCACGGTCAACGTCAAAGCGGCGGATATGGACCTGGGCGAAGTACTGTCCCTGTGCCTGAAAAATACCAAACTGGGCTACCTGATCGACAACAAGGTGATCGTCATCTCGCCCAAGATCGGCACGTCGAACGGACAGCCCGTCGTCAAAGGCGTGGTGCGTAACCAGGCCGGGGCGCCCATACAGGCCGTTTCGGTCACGGTGCCCGGCACCAACATCGGTGTGCTCACCGACCGCAACGGGGCATTCCAACTTCCCGCGCAGCAAGGCATGAAACTCGCCTTTTCCTATGTGGGTATGATGCACAGGGAAGTGGAGGTCAAAGACATCCACAGCCGCGAAACACTCGACATCGTGCTTTATGAGGACGTAAAGGAGATCGAGGACATCGTGGTGACCGGATACGGCAACATTAAAAAATCCACTTTCACGGGAACCGTCACCAGCGTGACCAAAGACGACCTTCTGAAAGTGTCGCCGGGCAACCTGATCCAGTCGCTGCAGGTGTTCGACCCGGGCCTGAGGATCGCGGCCAACGACCTGGCCGGCTCGAATCCCAATGCAATGCCCGAACTTTACATCCGCGGCCGCTCGGGACTGGACGGAGTCCGCACCCTGGACAAACTGGACGATATATCCAAATACGCCCTGGTCAAGAACCCCAACCTGCCGATCTTCGTGCTCGACGGTTTCGAGGTGAGTGTCGAAAAGGTGTACGACCTGGACCTGAATACCGTCAAGTCGATCAACATCCTGAAAGACGCCGCAGCCACGGCGATGTACGGTTCGCGTGCCGCCAACGGGGTGATCGTGATCGAAACCGCGCCGCCCGCCATGGGCAAACTACGGGTTTCCTATAACTTCTCCGGAACCTATACCACACCCGACCTGACGGATTACCACCTGATGAACTCCAGCCAGAAACTCGAGGCGGAATTGGCCGCCGGCCTGCTCGACCCGGAAGATCCCGCTTTGCCGGGCAATGCGTCATTTCCCTTCCGGCAGGAGCATTACTACCTCGTCGCGTCGAACGTCAAGCGCGGAGTGGACACCTACTGGCTTTCACAGCCGCTGCAAAGTGCTTATTCCGCCAAAAACACCGTCCGCATCGAAGGAGGCGACGACCTGGTGAGATTCTCCCTGGGAGCGAAATACGAAACCAACAACGGAGTGATGAAAGACTCCTACCGCAACAATTTCGGGGTGGACATGAAAGCCACGTACCGCTACAAAGGGCTGAACATCTCGAACGCGGTCTATTACGACCGGATGGAAAAACAGGAATCTCCTTACGGCACGTTCGGGGAATACGTCAAAATGCAGCCTTATTACTCTCCCTGGGACCTGACTACCGGAGAACTGCTCACCCGGATGCCAACCAACTGGTTCAACAACCCGGGAGTTGTGAATCCGCTGTACGAGGCCTCGCTGGGGCACTTCAACCGCGGCGGATACAACGATTTTACGGACAATCTGCTGGTCAACTGGAGTTTCCTGCGGGATTTCCAACTCAGGGCGCAGTTCTCGGTCAACTATAAGGAAACGGACAATGACCGTTTCACCGACCCGAAGTCGACCCAGTACGACATCTACAACACGACCCTTTTCCAAAGAGGCGACCTGTACCGGGAGAACTGGAGCTCATTCGGCTGGAACACCAACCTCCTGCTATTATATTCCAAAACGGCAGGCGAACAGTACGTGAGCGGCCAATTCGTGTTCAACGCCAAGAACGACGTGAGCGAATACAATTATGCGCACTACAGGGGTTTCACGGATTCCGAACTCAACACCCAGCAATACGCCAGGGAGATCGTCGGCAAACCGGCCCTGCAGGACGACCATACGCGCTTGCTGGGCGCGATGCTCGCGGCCAACTATTCGTTCCGGGATATTTACCTGGCCGACTTCTCGCTCCGCCTGGACGGATCGTCCCAATTCGGCGCCAATAAAAAATACGCTCCTTTCTGGTCGGTCGGCGCGGGGATCAATATCCACAATTACGGTTTCCTGAAGGATTCGAAAACCGTTTCCATGCTCAGGCTGAAAGGCAACTACGGACAGACCGGCAAAGTGGAATACCCGCCTTTCGCCGCCCGCCATACCTACAGCCTGCTGATGGACGAATGGCACACCACCGGCATCGGAGCCATCCTCGCCTACATGGGTAACGTCGACCTGGGATGGGCCAAAACGGATGAAGCCAGTGTCGGTATCGACGCAAAACTTTTCGGCGAGTTGCTGTACCTTGAACTGGCGTACTACGACAAGATGACCAATAACCTGATCACCGACATCACGATCCCCTCTTCCTCAGGATTCACCGTCTACAAGGAGAACGTGGGGCAGGTCCAGAACCGCGGCTACGAGGTCAAACTGGCAGTCACGCCCCTGCAGAACAAGAACTGGGGCGTCCGGGTATTCGCCAACGTGGCACACAACAAAAACCAGATCAAAAAGATATCCAACGCCTTGAAAGCGTACAACGACCGGGTGGACGAATATTATGGCCGGTACAGCAACTGGATGGGCATCGGATATAACACGGAGTACGCCAAACCGTTGCTCAAATACGTCGAAGGCGGGTCGCTGACTTCGATATTCGGGATGCAATCCCTGGGGATCTCGCCCGCCAACGGGAAGGAGCTCTACCTGAACCGCGACGGCACGGTGAGCTACACCTGGGATCCCGCGCAACAACAGATCATCGGCAATACGGAACCCAAACTGAGCGGTTCGCTGGGATGCAACCTGCGCTACAAGCAGTTCACCCTCTTCGCTTCGTTCCTTTTCGAAACGGGAGGCCAGGCCTATAACCAGACCCTGGTGGATTATGTGGAGAACCTGAACCTGTGGGCACGTAACGGCGACGTGAGGGTATTTACCGATCGTTGGCAAAAGCCCGGCGATATCGCCCCGCTCAAATCCATCCAGGACCGCTACCGCGTCACGCGGCCTACCTCGCGCTTTATGCAGGACAACGACTACCTGAGTTTCAATTCCCTTTCGATCATGTACGACTTCGACCGCAGCCTGCTGCGCAAAGTGGGAGTGGGCATGGCCAACCTGGCCTTCTACATGGAAGACGTGGCGAGGATCTCCTCGATCAAAATCGAGCGGGGAATCGACTATCCGTATGCCAGGAGTTTCAGGCTGGCGCTTAACGTAACCTTCTAACCACAAACATTCAGGCGATATGAAAAAAATATGGTCATCAGCCGTTTTGGCAATTGCAATGTGCCTGGCGTTCAGCTCGTGCAAAGATTGGCTCGAAGTCGACTCCAGCACCAACATCACACAGGAACAGCTCTTCTCCACCTCCTCCGGCTATGAATCGGCCGTCAACGGGGTCTACCGTCTGCTGGGTGAGCAGGCGCTCTATGGCAGGGAATTGACCTGGGGGCTTGCGAGCGTCCTGGGACATAACTACGACCTGAACCGTGCGGACTGGAAATACCGCGTCATCATGGACGGCGAAACCGACGACGAAGATTATGCCCGCCCGATTTTGGACCCGATCTGGGAAAAAGGTTTCCGCGTGATCGCCAACTGCAACAACATCATCGCCCGGACGGAGGCCAAAGACGCCTCGTTCTTTACCCTGGGCGAAGTGGAAAAGGACCTGATCCTGGGTGAAATGCGTGGTGTACGCGCCCTGATGCACCTGCAGTTGCTCCAACTTTTCGCCCCGGCGCCCGCGCAGGACGACGGCAAACCCTACATGCCCTATGTGGAGAAATACCCCGAACACCAGCCCGAGCACCTTACCGTCAGCCAGGTGCTCGACAAAGTGATCCGGGATTTCGAATACGCCCAGGCCAAACTGGCTTACCACGATACGCTCTACAATTACATGGCTTTTTCCTACGGGGTCAACGAGCGGATCGGGGCCGTGACGGCGCCAAGTTCCGCAATCAAAGGCGGGCTTTTTCACTCGGCACGCGCGACGAGGATGAATTATATCGCCGCCAAAGCGCTGCAGGCACGCGCCTACCTGTGGAAAGGCGACAAGCCCAATGCGTTGCGCTCGGCCCTGGATGCCTACCGTTTCCTGCGCTACCGCCGCGGCGAACCGGGCCTGCAATACACCGGGACCAGCGTGGTGGTGAAAAACTGGTTCGATTTCACCTCCCTGAACGTGGGCGACCCCAACGAGCTGAACCGCAAAATGCCCAATGACATCCTCTTTGCGGCCTACAACGCCAAAGAGTACGAAATATATAAGAACTCGGTAACGGCATGGGCGGGCTGCTTCTATAAGAATAAGGACGATATCTTCAAAAACACCAAAAGCCAGGCGCTGGAGAGCGACGACTGGCGCTACTCGAAACTGATCGACGGCGAAGGCGTTTCGCGCCGCTGGACTCCGCCCGTGCAGGGAACAGACTGGTGGATGACCCCCAATATGGTCTACCAGTACCAGGGGCCGGTGCTTCCGGTGATCCGGATGAGCGAGGTGATCCACATCATCTGCGAATGCGACCAGACGATCGGCCAGGGAGCCATTTATGTGTTGCGCTATTACCGCGGCATCCAGGGTGCGGGTGCGGGCCGGGTGTCGGAAACCCCTTCGGAATACTGGGACGCCGTAGTCAACGACGTGGTGCGCGAGAATATGTCGGAAGGCCGTACCTTCTTCTTCTTCAAACGGCTCAACCTGCCGGTTTACAACGGGGCCAACGGGCCGGTCGACATGTCGGCACTGTTCAAGATCGCGCCGCCCTATACGGAAACGGCTTATTCGAACCTTTAAAACAACGGAAAATGAAAAAATACCTGCTTATACCGGTCGTCGCCACGGGTTTGCTGATGATCTGCATGCCTGGATGCCGGAAGTCGGAAATCATGACTTACCGGTCCGGCCAATACCTCCAGTTCGGGGTCAACGTCGAAGACACCACCGAATTTTCATTCCTGTTCCATCCCGGGGTACAGTCTTTCGATTTCCCGCTGCCGCTCGAAGTGAGCGGAGCGCCCCTGCCGTCCGATGCCGAGTACCGCATCGTAGTGGACACCGAACACTCGACCGCCATCGAAGGCACCCATTTCACCCTTCCCGCTTCTTCGGATATGGTTTTCCGGACGGGGCATGTGAAAGACACCTGCCACCTGACGCTGTTGCGCAAACCTGATATGCAAACTTCCACCTTCCGCATCGTGCTACGCATCGAACGCAACGGGAATTTCGAAGTGGGACAGCGCGACTACCTGGTGAACGTACTCAAGGTGAGCGACAAGATCGCCCAACCGGCCTGGTGGAACGACCGCGTGGAACAATATTACCTGGGCGGCTACTCCGACAAGAAATACCAGTTGTTCATGGACGTGACGGGCACAGGCGACCTGACAGACTGGAACGACAGCCGCATCCGGGCCATCACGATGGATTTCACCAACTACCTGAGGTATGAAAAATCGCAGGGACGCGAGGTGTTCGAAGCCAACGGCTTCACCCCGATGACCACAAAGTTCATGGATATTATGTAGATTAAAACGGCATTGAGATGAAAACAAAACTATTCCTTACGATAGCGGCGTGCTCCCTGCTGTTGGGCTCCTGCTACAAAGACAAGGGTAATTACACGTATCAACCGGCCGTTTCGGCGGATTTCACCACTTACTTCAATTCCTTGTCGACCAATGCAAAAGCGGCTTACCTCGGGCAGCCGTTCAAACTCTACCCCAAGATCGCCTTCTCCGGCTACACCAATCCGAAGGACACGCTCGAATTCGACTACTGGTGGGAATGGATAGGCGGCCTGGGAGGTTACAGCAACTATGTGGAGCTCGTTTCCGAAGAGCGTGAATTGAATTTCATTCCCGATAAGCTCGGCTATGTCTGGTACCGCGTCTGTGCCAGGCACCGTCCTTCCGGCCTGGTTTCTTTCTCCTCGATCCAGTTCAACATCT
The DNA here is from genome assembly GCA_031551595.1 of Rikenellaceae bacterium. Lineage (GTDB taxonomy): Bacteria > Bacteroidota > Bacteroidia > Bacteroidales > Rikenellaceae > JAVBOW01. The sequence continues at coordinate 9,979 of JAVBNK010000190.1, forward strand.
CTTCGCCCTACGGCAAGGGATGGGTCGTGCTCAGCGAACAGGATAACCGTTCTTCGCTCTCGTTCATCCTGCCCGGCTACCAGAATACCCAGGCCAAAACCGGACGTTTTTACACCGAGTTCAAAGATATCTACCATGTCATCTACGGAGGTCAGTCGCCGCTCGGGACCGGGCCGCAAACCCTGCGCCTGCTGCTGAACAACGTGTCTTCGTCGCTGATGGTCGTGCAGGGCAGCGGCGTGATCTCGCTCGACGGCATGACCTTCGAAAAGGAAGTCCCGCTCGAAGAGGAGTTCGTCGGACAGGTTTACCCGGCCGGTTTCGTGTTTAAGGATTTCTTCTTCGGGGGCAGGATCGACGCCGCGCTCAGCGCCAACGGGGATTTATATACGAGGGACTACAACCTGGGGCAGGGCGAATTCGCCGACGCTTTCCACTATACTTTCTTCAGTCCCTCCCCGATGAAATACGAAGGGGTCAAAATGCACGTCGACCAGCTGCTGCCCACCAATTACGGGAATTGCGCCTACTATGGGTTCGTCGACAACGACGTGCAGGGAGGCCACGGCAAGGTATGGTGGATCTTCAACCAGGGCAACCAGAACATCATGACGGGAGCGTTGCAGAAAACGCGCATCGCCGCACAGGTGACCCCGCCGGCCGACTATATCGACCTGAACGATTTCAACGGCTGGCAACTGGTGATGGGCGGGGGCTACGCATCGTCCGCCAAATTCTTCACGGTGTTTAAAAAAGGTTCGGACCTGCGTATCCAGGGATTCAAAGTCACGGGCGAGGACGATCCCAGGAATTTCGCCATCAACGATATTATGGTAACCCATGCGACCGGCCTGCTCGATTTTGCCCCCGACAGCAGGTATTATCTCTGCCGCAACAGCGAATACCTCTTCTACTGCAATGCGAACAAGGTATATCTGTATAAGATCGCCACAGCTACGAACGTGTTGCTCTATACCCTGCCTGCGGGTGATAAAATCACAGCCCTGAACTGCAACCCCCAGGAGTCGGAACTCGGTTTGGCGTGCGAAAACGGCAAGATCGTGATCCTCGACGTGCTGACCAACCTGGACAACGTCCAGCCGATCGGCCAGCCTTTGACGGGATACGGCCGGATCGTGGATATGATCTATAAATACCCGAGCAGCACTGCGTATACGGGCTCACTCAGTTACCCGGATTGACCCTTTCGCCCCTGACAGCGGCAGGCCGGAAATAACCGCGCATCCCCGGCCTGCCGCCTGCCGGGAATCAAACTTAAAACGCAATAAAAAACTATGAAAGAAGCAATTGTGAGAGTGGAGAACCTGTCCCACCGGTACAGCATCCAGTGGGCGGTGCACGACATTAATTTCGAGATCACGCAAAACGGCATTTACGGTCTGTTAGGCTCGAACGGAGCCGGGAAGTCCACCACCATGAACATCATGTGCGGCGTACTCAAACAGACCGAAGGCGACGTGTACATCAACGGTATCAGCATGCGCGAGAACCCGGTGGAAGCCAAACGCCACATCGGATTCCTGCCCCAGAAGCCGCCCCTGCACGCCGACCTGACGGTCGAAGAGTACTTGGTGCATTGCGCCAACCTGCGCCAGATGAAGCCGGCGGAGATCCCGGGGGCCGTAAAGGAGGTAATGGAGCGTTGCGGTATCGCCCATTTCAGCCATCGCCTGATCCGCAACCTGTCGGGGGGATACCAGCAACGGGTCGGCATCGCCCAGGCGATCGTGCACAACCCCCGTTTCATCGTACTCGACGAGCCCACCAACGGGCTGGATCCCAACCAGATCATCGAAGTGCGCCGCCTGATCAAGGAGATCGCCCGGGACAGGACCGTGATCCTTTCGACCCACATCCTTTCCGAGGTGCAGGCCACGTGCGACCACATCCGCATGATCGAGCAGGGAAGCCTTGTCTTTTCGGGTACGGTCGAGGAATTCGACAATTACATCACCCCGAACACGCTGTTCGTTTCGCTCGGCAGCGCGCCTTCCCTCAAGGATTTACGCGCCATTCCCGGCGTATTGGGCGTGGAAGAGCTCGGCGGAGCGAACTACCGGGTACGCTTTGCCGACTTCCGGGAAACGGTCCGGCAGATCATCGAAACTTCCGTGTCCAAAGGATGGAACATGACCGAGATACGCCTCGAGAAAGTGTCGATGGATGCGGTGTTTGCCGAATTGTCGAAACGATAGCTATTAACCCGCATAAAATACGTGACCGAACATGAGAACCATCTATAAAATAGCGAAAGCCGAGCTCCAGAATCTCTTTTATTCCCCGGTGGCATGGCTCATCCTGATCGTTTTCGCCATCCTGACAGCGATGTCATTCACCGGCGTGATCTCCAACCTTCTGCGTTCGCAGGACCAGGGGTACAGCCTTTGGTCCGCAACCTTCGGCACCTTTGCCGGTTGGGGCGCACTTTTCCCGACCGTACAGCAATACCTCTACCTGTTTATCCCGCTGCTGACCATGGGCCTGATGAGCCGTGAATACGCCAGCGGCTCGATCAAACTGCTGTACTCCTCGCCCATCACCAATACACAGATCATCCTGGGCAAATACCTTTCGGTGATGGTTTACGGGCTGGCGCTGATCGGCATCCTCGTGCTTTATGTGATCTTCGCCGGAGTGACCTACATCCATTTCGACCTGCCCCACGTCCTTTGCGGCCTGCTGGGGCTCTACCTGTTGCTGTGCGCTTACGGGGCCATCGGCCTTTTCATGTCGACCATCACTTCCTACCAGGTCGTGGCGGTGGTGGGCACGCTGGGCGTGCTCGCCCTGCTGAACTTCGTGGGCAAGATAGGGCAGGACATCGAATTCATACGCGACATCACCTACTGGCTTTCGATCCAGGGCCGCTGCAGCGAGTTCGTCAACGGGCTGATATGCAGCGAGGACGTGCTATATTTTCTGATCATCATCGTGATGTTCCTGATGTTCTCGGTGATGAAGCTGCAATCCGAAAGGCGCAAAAGCACCGGATGGGCCATTGCGGGAAAATATGCCGGCGTATTCTGCTGCGCCATGCTGGCCGGGTACTTCTCTTCGCGCCCCATGCTGATGTGTTACTACGATACCACGGCCACCAAATACCAGACCCTGACCCCCAACAGCCAGGACATCATCGCCCGCGCCGAAGGGGGGATGACGATCACGACCTACGCCAACCTGCTTGAACCCAACGTATTCCTCGGGCTGCCGCAAAACGTCAACAACGACCTGCTTTCGTTCAAGAAGTACCGCCGTTTCAAGCCGGAGATCAAATTCAAATACGTTTATTACTGGGACAAGGCGAAAGACCCCGACCTGGACCTTCTTTTCCCCAACCTTACGGATGAGGAACGTGCGAAAAGCCGGGCGTTCTCATGGAATCTCAAACTCGATATGTTCCTGACCCCCGAGCAGATCAAACAGAAGATCGACCTTTCGCCGGAAGGCAACCGCTTCGTGCGCCTCATCGAGCGGGAAAGCGGAGAAAAGACCTTCCTGCGCATCTTCGACGACATGCAAAGGTATCCGGGGGAACCTGAGATTTCCGCCGCGATCAAGCGGTTGGTGATGAAACTCCCGAAAGTGGGCTTCCTGACCGGCCACGGCGAACGCGACTGCAACCGCGAAGGCGACCGCGAATACATCCGCATCTCGCAGGACAAGCCTTTCCGCTTCGCCCTGATCAACCAGGGCTTCGATTTCGAAGAGGTCAACCTGTCCCGGCCCATTCCGGAAGATGTCTCCATCGTGGTGATCGCCGAGATGAAAGAACCGATGACCGAGGCGGAAACGGCCAACCTGAAACAATACATCGACCGGGGCGGCAACCTGCTGCTGGCGGGCGAACCGAAGCGCCAGGAGTTCATGAATCCCGTCGCGGCGCTGTTCGGGGTCGAATTCCTGCCCGGACGTATCGTCAAACTGAGCGAGGAATTCCAACCCGACCTGCAGTTCGTCACGCCGACCGAGGAGTGCAGCCAGGTCAACCATGTGTTCAAGAACCTGTGGCGCCGCAGGCCCAAATCATGCCTGGCCATGCCCGGGACCACCGGCGTCCGCGTGGTGGAGGACAAAGGTTTCAAGGCGACGCAGATGTTCGTGACCGATACGCTGGGCGGCTGCTGGAACGAGTTGCAAACGACCGATTTTATCGACGACATGCCCGTGATGGACGTTGCCGCCGGTGAAAAAGAGGAGCGGTTCTGCACCGTAATGGCCTTGAGCAGGCCCTTCGGGGACCGCGAGCAGCGTATCCTGGTGCTTGGCGATGCCGACTGCATCAGCAACAGCGAACTGAGCATTGTCCGCAAAGATATTCCGGCCCAGAATTTCTCGCTGGTGCACGGGGGATTCTACTGGCTGTCGAACGACGAGGCCCCGGTCAACGTCGAACGCCCCAACCAGAAAGACACCAAGATCAAGTACCTGACCGGCCCGTCGTTCTTCACCTGGAAAGTCGTCTTTATCGCGGTAATCCCGGCGCTGATGCTCGTGGCGATCCTGCTGATCTGGATCCGCAGGAGAGGAAGGTAAAATAGGCATGAAAGGGCCCGGCAGATGCTGCCGGTGCCCTTAAAAAACGATTGCGAATGAGTTTTGTCACGGATAAACAAACGCTCGACGACCTGAATATTTTCGGGCGCCACGACCGGGAACGCTCCGTATACGGATTGTTCAACCGGACGTTCACCCGCGGAGGAGGAAAGATCCTCGAGGAGATGTTTTCGACGCCGCTTTCGGACCGGGAAAGCATCAGCCGGCGCAGTTCGGTCATCCGGCTGTTCCTCGAGCGCGGGACCGCTTTCCCTTTCAGCGCCTCGAAATTCGACGTGCTGGACCATTACCTGGAAAACACCGACTCGCGCAGCCAGCTCGCCCCCGACGGCAACAGCCTGTACCGCAAGGCCAGGGAACTGCTCGGGGCGGACACGGAATACACCCGGATTCGCAAAGGGGTCCAGGCCGTACTCGAATTGTTCCGCGGCACGGACGATTTCATCCGTGAAATGGGCGGAACGGCCGCCCAAACGCCTTATGCGGATGAAATCAGGGCGATGGCCGGGATCCTGGCCGCCCCGGAAGTACGGCAGGCACTCCCGGGCAAGGCCCAGGGCAAACTGTCCTACGAACAGGTGGCGCACTACGACCGGCTGTTCCGCTTCCGGCTGCGCGACACGATCGGCAGGCTGCTTTGTTATATCTACAACCTCGACGTATATATCTCTGTAGCGTCGGTGGCCGCCGCCCGCAACTTCGTTTTCGCCGAGGCGCTCGATCCGGCCGGGAATACGCTCCTGCTGGAGGATGCCTACCATCCCGGCCTCGACAAACCGGTCGCCAACTCGATATGCATAGGCGCCGACAACAACGTGATATTCCTCACGGGAGCCAATATGGGCGGCAAGTCGACATTCATGAAGACGTTCGGGATCGCCGTTTTCCTGGCCCACATGGGGTTTCCCGTGCCGGCTTCGCGGATGGTGTTCTCGGTGCGCAACGGCATGTTCACCACCATCAACCTGCCGGACAACCTCAGCATGGGGTACAGCCATTTCTACGCCGAGGTGATGCGCGTGAAGAAAGTCGCCGAACAGGTCAACCGCACGGGCAACCTGATCGTCATTTTCGACGAGTTGTTCCGCGGCACCAACGTGAAAGACGCCTTCGACGCCACGATAGCCATCACCGGGGCATTCTCGGCCAACCGCGCCTGCATTTTCATCATCTCGACCCACATCATCGAGGCTGGGGAGGTGCTCGGCAAACGGCATGGGAATATCGGTTTCGTTTACCTGCCCACGGTGATGGACGGCAACACGCCGGTCTACACCTACAAACTGACGGAAGGGATCACCGCCGACCGCCACGGCATGGTCATCATCAACAACGAACGCATCCTGGAAATCATTAACAGCCGCAAACCATGAGTTTTACTGCCGACCGCCAGACCCTCAACGACCTGAATATCCCGGGCAAATATGCACAGCATTCGATCTCGGGCCTGTTCATGCACACCGTCACACGCGGCGGGGGGCGCCTGATGGATGCGATGTTCCGCTCCCCGCTCTGCGATCCCGCGCAGATTAACGCCCGCAGCGCCATATTCGCGTTATTCGCCTCGGAAGGGGTGCAATTCCCTTTCGAAGGCAAACAGTTCGACGCCGCGGACCGTTACCTGAGCAATTCGGGCCGCAGCAGCGCCCCGGCCTCCTACATGAATACCTTGCGCTGCAAGGCGATGCAACTGATCGCCTTCGACAAGGAGTACCGGATCGTCGAAGAAAATTTCGTGGCGGCGGTCGCCATGCTGCACCGGCTCGACGGGTTCGTTGAAGAACTATCTGCCGCGGACCGTGAAGGGGTATTCGCCGGACGCCTGGAGGATATCCGGAATATCCTGCGGAACCGTAAACTCGCCTGGATCGCCGCACAGGCCGGCGCCGGACAGCCCACTTTCCTGCAAATCATGCGGTATGACCACATCCTGCGCGCAGCGTGCCGCACGGAGATGAAGCGCGTGCTGGAATTCCTCCACGAGGTGGACGTCTACGCCTGCGTGGGACGGATCGCGGCCGAGTACGGCTTTGCGGGGGCGAGCGCCCGCGACCGTGGCACCGGCGTCCTGGATATCCGGGGAGTGTTCCACCCCCAATTGCCGGGCGCCGTGGCCAACGACATCCGGATCGACCGGGATAAGAATGTCTTTTTCCTGACCGGGGCCAATATGGCCGGCAAATCGACCTTCATGAAATCGGTCGGCGTGGCCGTCTACCTGGCGCACATGGGTTTCCCGGTCGCCGCCTCGGCCATGGAATTCCCGGTGCTCGACGGCATGTTCTCGTCGATCAACGTGGCGGACGACCTCAACATGGGTTACAGCCATTTCTACGCCGAGGTGCTCCGGGTGAAATGCGTCGCCGAGGCCGTGGCCGATTCACGCAATCTGCTGGTCATTTTCGACGAACTGTTCAAAGGGACCAACGTGAAAGACGCCTATGACGCCACGGTGGCGGTAACCGAAGCGCTTTCCCGCCACCACAACTGCTCGTTCATCGTTTCTACGCACATCACCGAGGCGGGCGACACCCTGGGGCAGCGCAGTGCAAACCTGCAATTCCACTACATGCCCACGGTCATGGAAGGAAGCCGTCCGGTCTATACCTACAAGCTCACGGACGGCATCACGGCCGACCGCCACGGCATGATGATCATCAATAACGAAAGGATCGTGGAGATCATCGAAAAAGGAAATGTATGACACTCTGTATATGATTTGAATCCGGAAAACCGTTCTATTATTTTCCTGTTGGTTCCTTTGCCCTGTTTTTCAGGTCAAAACATACCGGGGAAACGATACGTACGGGCCGAATAAGGGACACCAGACATGGATTACAGTAAAGCCGGACAATTACTCGATGGGGTCAATGCACGCAATAAGGCTGCGTTCGGGCAGGTATTTCAGCTATACTATGCCGGTCTGTGCCATTTCTCCGAGCGTATATTGAAGGACGAAGAGGCGGCCCGCGATGTGGTGCAGGAGGTTTTCATCACCATGTGGGAGAAATATATCCATTTCGACAGTTTCGGGACGCTGAAGTTCTACCTTTACATGAACGTAAGGCGCAAATCACTGAGTTACATAGGAAAGACCCTCAACCGCCGCCGGATCGTGCTCACCCTGCCGGTGGAATCCGCAAACGATCCGGACTATGTTTCGCTGCAAGTGGAATCGGAGGTGCTGAGGGTCGTACATGCGGCGGTAAACTCGCTGCCTCCCGAGTGCCGCCGCATATTCAAACTTAGTTACTACGAGCAGATGGAGGTGCGCGACATCAGCGAATTGCTGGGTATCGCCGTGTCTACGGTCAAGACGCAGCGCAGCCGGGCCAAACAACTGCTCCGCGAACGCCTGATGCACTACAGGTCCGTCTTTTGACGCGGCAGGGAAAGGACAAAGAACCCCCGCAGTAAGCTATGGGGTACGGCAAGGGTGCAGCTATCTGCGGCAACTTGCCACATTCCCCGGCCCGCACCGACGCTCGCGCGAGGACTGAAGCGCGACTCGTTCGAATTATGCCGGGCCGCGGGAAGGAAACCCATGCCACGCATGGGCGATTGGACCGGTGGAAAATTGAACCCCCGGAAATCGGGAAAAATACTAAGAGTTTGTCTAAAATTTATTCCCACAAAATCTTATGGCCCTTTTTTGCGCTTTCCTCACCCGCCTCACTCGCCGTGGGACACCGCCACGCCTCCCTCGGCGGGCGATGAAAATCATCAAAAAATTGACTCATAATCTTTT
>JAVBNK010000099.1:0-6281 GCA_031551595.1 Rikenellaceae bacterium
CGATCCCCTTCCTTCCTGGAACCGGGGTGCGGCGAAACAGGCGATCCTCGACTTCGTGGCGCAGTCTACGTCCGAAACGGGCGGGAAGTTCATCCCGCAGCCGGAACGCATTGCCGTGTTCGACAACGACGGCACGCTGTGGTGCGAACAGCCCCTCTATTTCGAGATGGCCTATTCCGTCGACGCCACCGCACAGATCGCCGCCGCGAATCCGGCCCTGCAAAAAAAGCCCGAGCTGAAAGCATTGGCCGCGGGCGATAAGGCCGCCTTTATGAAAAGCGGCGAAACAGGCGTCCGGGAGGCTTTCGCCATTTCCCATACGGCGGTCGCCCCGGCCCGGTTCGACGAGATGGCCAAAGGCTGGCTCGACACCACCCTCCACCCCCGTTTCGGCCGCAGGTACGCCGAACTGACCTACCGGCCGATGGTCGAATTGCTCTCCTTCCTGCGCGACAACGGATTCAAGACCTATATCGTGTCGGGCGGCTCGGCGATGTTCATCCGCAACTTTTCGCAGCAGGCCTACGGCATCCCGGCCGAGCAGGTCATCGGGACGATGTTCAAGGCCGCCTATGCGGACGGGCAGATCACCCTCAGGCCCGAAGTGTGGCTGATGGACGATGGCCCGGGCAAGCCCGAGGCGATCTACAACATCATCGGCCGCAAGCCGGTGCTGGCGTTCGGCAACTCGGACGGCGATCTGCAGATGTTGCAGTGGACTTCGACCAACACCCTCCCGAACCTTTGCCTGTACCTCCACCACACCGACGCCGACCGCGAATATGCCTATGACCGCGAATCCTCCATAGGCCGCCTCGACAAGGGGCTCGACGAGGCGCGGGCCAAAGGATGGACCGTCGTGGACATGAAAAACGACTTCAACCGTATATTCTCCCATGAGTAACCCCGGACGGGTGCCCGCGCTCAAAAAAACGTGGGCCGGTCCGTCGTCGGGCAGGACGATGTGATCTTTGGACACGTCATCGCCCTGCCGACCGGCGGCAACGTGCTTCCGGAGGGACTTTCCGGGCTTGGCCAAGATGCGTGCCGTCAAGGGCCCCGTCGCCGGCCTCGACGGCAGGCTGAGCCGCATCCGATTCATCCCGACCTGCTCCCGTCGGACATCGCCGGCACGGAGATCCGCCAGTTGCAGCCCGCACAGAAGTTCATCTTCCGGCGGGACCCCGTCTTCAGGGAATGCACGTTGCCGAACGCTTACCCGTCACTCCCCTTGCCGGACCGTCCGGCCTGCCGCCCGTGGCCTTCGCCGAACCGCTTTCCGGGAAACGGGCCGGCCTGCCCACAGCCATCCTGCCGGGCGGAACCGCGCTAAAGGTCCCGTCCCGCGACCCTGGTGTGCAGGGAGGTGGTCCGGAACGGCAATCCTCAGGGATCCGCGTCGTGACAGGCCTCCGGACCGGCCTTTGGGAAATAGGATAATTCACGCCCGTTTCCTACCTTTGTCCCGCAGCCGGACGCGGGCGGAGCAAACCGCCGCCGCGGTTTGCGGACTAAATCGCAGGTGGGGATATTCTCCCGGCGGCAATAATGATTGATTACAGATCACAGGGCAGCCTCTCCGGCGGAACGGATTCGATTATGCTTACACGCGCAGACATACAACTTGTAAAATCGCTCGCCGACCGCCGTGCCCGGCGCGAATACGGCCTGTTCGTGGCCGAAGGGCGTAAAATGGTGGAAGAGATGGCCGCGTCGGGGCTGCGCATCGCCCGTGTGTTCTGTACCGGGGAACTGCCGGGAATGGCGTGCGAACACGTCAGCCCGCGCGAGATGGAGCGCCTGAGCCATCTGAAAACCCCCGCGCAGGTCGTCGCGCTGGTCGAAACGCCCCGTTATGAATTCGACCGTGCGGCATTCGGCCGCGAGTTGTGCTTGGCGCTGGATGGCGTGCAGGACCCCGGCAACCTGGGGACGATCATCCGCCTGGCCGACTGGTTCGGCATCCGCGACGTGGCCTGCTCGGAGGATTCGGCCGACTGCTTCAACCCGAAGGTCGTGCAGGCCACGATGGGGGCGATCACCCGCGTGAGGGTGCACTACACGAACCTCGGGGAACTGCTCGCCCAGGCTGGCGCGCCGGTCTACGGCACGTTCCTCGACGGCGAAGATATCTACCGGGCGGACCTTACGCCGGGCGGCGTGCTGGTGATGGGCAGCGAAGGACGGGGCGTGTCGCCCGAAGTGGCGCGCACGGTCACCCGCCGCCTTTTCATCCCCCCTTATCCCGCCGGCGTACCCGCTTCCGAATCGCTCAATGTGGCGGTTGCCGCAGCCGTCGCCTGCTCGGAGTTCCGCCGGAGGAGATAACGCGGCGGCGGCGCCGCATAAAAAATATCCGATTACATATTGTTACCGGAATAATATATATATTTGCAGGGGATATTCTGTTATCTATTAAATAAATGGGGAAAAAAGCGATAAACCTGCTCGCGCATACCGTCATGATCATCCTTACGGTCATTCTGGCGGTATTCACCGTAATGGCCCTGCGCGGGGCCGCCATCAACCCGAATGACAACGGTTTTTATGCCCTGATGGCCCTGGGGATGCCCGTGCTGTTGGGTGCCAACGTGCTGATGGCCATTTATTGGATATTCCGTAAGAGGTTCTGGTTCGTGGTGCCGCTGGCGATGCTCGGGATCAACTACGAGTACTACCCGCGCGTGTTCCAATGGCCCTCCAAGGAACAGGAGGCACGGGCGCAGGGCGATTCGTCGGCCTTCACCGTGGCTACCTATAACGTCAACTATTTCCGCTTCGACAAGATCGAGAAAACCCTCGAACAGGTCGGCTATTTCATGCAGAAGAACGAGGTGGACCTGGTCTGCTTCCAGGAGTTCTCGTCGAGCCCCAAATTCACCGTGGACAGCATCGCGCAAAGCCTCGGGCTGCCCTATTATGCGCTCGGGAAGAACAGCACGGGCTACAACGACCTGGCCATCTTCAGCCGCTATCCCCTCTCGAACAAACATGCGGTGATCTTCAAGGGTTCGCCCAACAGCGCGATGTGGGCCGACGTGAAGGTCGACGGACGCATGATCCGGGTGATCAACGCCCACTTGCAGACCACCAGCGTCAACTGGGAAAAGGACGACCTGCAACGTCAACTCGCCCTCGGAACCACCGAAGACCAGGCCCGCGCCGCCATCCGCATTTCGAACATCATGAAAAAGAATTTCCGGCTCCGAGCCTTCCAGGTCAACCGGATCACCGAACTGATGGATACGACCGGTATGCCTGTGATCTACTGCGGCGACACCAACGACACCCCCTCGTCGTACGCCTACAGCCAGCTCATCGGCGGCGGCAAGCGCATCGACGGATTCATCCAGGCCGGGAACGGCTATGCCTACACGTTCCACAGCATGAAGAAACTGCTGCGCATCGACTATATTTTCTATACGCCGGAAATCCGCGGGATCGGCTATTATTCGCCCTACCGGATGTGGAGCGACCACAATCCCGTGATCATGCAGCTCGAACTGCCGGGGTAAACCGAGGGCTTTATTTTTCCGCGGCGAGGGTGATGAAATCACGACGGGCCGGGTTTCCGGCCTTGTCGCAGACGATGTCCGAGCCGGGAATGACGGCTGCAACGGTAAATCCGGCGGCCGTGACCAGGCGGGCGGCGTCATCGGCATCGCGCAGCCGGAACCCGAAACTGGCGAAAGGCAGGGTGGACATATATCCGGGCAGCGAAAAAGTGATGCAAAAGCGTCCGCCGGGCTTCAGCACACGGAAGATCTCGCGCGCCAGGGCCTCGTCCCAGAAGTAGATCGTATTGACCGTCAGGCCGCAGTCGAAATAATCGTCCGGGAACGGGATGTGTAACCCGTCATAAAGCGTGAACGACGCCCGGCCCTGCGCCACCGCACCGGCATGGAGCCGAACGGCTTCGCGGGCCATTTCTTCCGAAATCTCCAACCCGAAATACACCGTGCCGGGCCGCAGGGCGAGCAGCCGCAACAGGTGGCCGCAGCATCCGGGACCGATCTCGAGCAGGCGGCCGACCGTGCACGCAGGCAATGCGCCGATGGCGGCATCGGTCATCGCCCCGTTGCACGCGTCCATCACGCGTGCCGTCTGCACGCCGCGTTCACCCTCAGGCTTACGGAATTGCGCAGCTATTTCACGTAACTTATCCTCGCCTACAGCCACTTCTTCCAACGGAAATAGAGGTATGTGAGCAGCGAAACGATCACCATGGTGACCACCGCGATCTCGAAGCCGTATTCCCATTCGGCGCCCCAGATGCGGTTGAAGTTCATGCCGTAGATACTGGCGATCATCGTCGGCGGCATAAAGAACAGCGCCACCACCGTGAAGATCTTCGTGGCCTTATTCTGTTCGAGGTTGATGAGCCCCAAAGTGGTATCTTGGAGATAATCGAGGCGCTCCGAGCTGAAATCGGCATGGTTGATCAGCGAATTCACGTCCTTGATCATCAGCTGCAACTTTGGGTAAATGTCGTTCGGGAAGCGTTCCGAGCGCAGGATACCCGAGAGGATGCGCTGGCGGTCGAAAACGTTCTCACGGATCAACATCGTATTCTCCTGCAGGAAGTTGATGCGTTTGATGATGTCCGTATCGACCGAGTCGCTCTGGTTGATGTCGCGGCTCAGCACGGCGATCTGGCGGGCGAGGGCCTCCACCAGGTCGGCGTCGTAGTCGATGCGCACTTCCAGCGTAAGGATCAGCAGGTGGTAGCCCGTCGGGTAGGCGCGGGCGTTCATCTGCAGCTTCTTGGCCACTTCGTTGAAGGTGCGGAACTCGGCGTTGCGCACCGACACCAGCACGCCCTCGGCGATGACGAACGACACCGGCTCGACCGTGAAAGAGTCTTCGGCCGGCACGAAGAAATTCGAGTTGGTGAAGATGGCGTTCTCGGTTTCGGAGTATTTCGACGTACTTTCGATCTCTTCGACCTGCTGGCGGGTCTGGAGGTTGATTTCCAGGAACCCCTCGACGGCCTTTTGCTCCTTGATCGTCGGGTAGAGCATGTCGATCCACAGGATGTCGTCGTAGCCCAGTTCGTCGAACAGTTTGACGTCGGCGTTGCGGACGATCTTGTTGTACTGTTTGAGGTATATCGTGATCATGTTGCTATCTTTTGACGTTTAACGGCTCAGCATCTTTTCGCGCACTGCGGGCGGCGTAATTACATGCCGTCCCTTCAGCCGGGATTGACGCGTGGAGCATATTTCATGCTCTTGTCCCAGAACAGGGACAGCGCCCGCTGCTTTTGAGTGTCAAACAGATAGTCGATATTTTTGGTCAGGTATTCCAACGCATAAGGTTTATCTGCGTGGCCCAGGGCCTCGATGGCTTCGGGGATATGGGCCACGCCATAGGCCAGCGCTTCGTTGAGGCGGTCGATATGACGCTGCGGCACGCCGTTGCGGGCGATCCAGGCGGCGAACACGAACGGCAGGCCGGTCATCTCGCACCATGCGTCGGCCATGTCGTACACATACGGAAATCGCCCTTCGTAGCCGAACACCTTGTCGCCGATGAGCAGGAATGCGTCGCCCGGCCGGCGGCGGTCGATGAGCGTGTAATCGGACAGCGGTTCGAACCGGGGGGCGATCCCCCACAATTCGTCGCACACCAGCGCCACGAGGCGTGCCGAAGTGACGGAATGGCAGTCGCGGTAGATGGTTTTGATCTCTGCCAGGGGCACGTCCGACACCAGTTCGACCGTACGCACGTTACCCGCCGCGCCCAAACAGTAAGAGCCCACCACACGGGCGTCGGGCATGGTCCGGATGGCTTCTACGGGGACGAGGGCGAGGTCGGCAACGCCGCTCAGGAAATCAGCGGCGCACTGGCTCGGAGGGGACAACACGAGGGAGGCGTGCAACTCTTCTGCACTCCGCAAGCCGTAGATGAACGGCACTGTATTCAGGTATGAAACAGCTGCTATTTTCCCCCGGAAGGTCATCCATACGTGTGGGTAATTGGTTTGCCGGAACGCCGCATCTTCTTGGCAATCAAAGAATCATGTTTCCACAACATTCCGTGCCGCAAAGATACGAATTATTTTCCGGAAAACAGGCCGGTCAAAGCAATTGCTTGTTTTCTTCCGGCAGGTTGTTTCGCCTGGCGGCACCCCGCTTTTTAGAGTTTGTCTAAAATTTATTCCCACAAAATCTTATGGCCCTTTTTTGCGCTTTCCTCACCCGCCTCACTCGCCGTGGGACACCGCCACGCCTCCCTCGGCGGGCGATGAAAATCATCAAAAAATTGACTCATAATCTTTT
>JAVBNK010000044.1:0-28124 GCA_031551595.1 Rikenellaceae bacterium
CGACCGGCACGGGGATACCCCAATCCAGGGCGCGGCTCACGGCACGCGGCTGCAACCCCTGGTCGAGCCAGCTTTTGCATTGCCCGTAGACGTTCGTTTTCCACTCCTTGTGGCCTTCGAGGATCCACTCGCGCAGCCAGCCTTCGTGATTGTCCAGCGGCAGGTACCAGTGTTTCGTTTCGCGCATCTCGGGCGCCGAGCCGGTGAGCGCGCTACGGGGATTGATCAGGTCGGTCGCCGCCAGCGTCGTGCCGCACTGCTCACACTGGTCGCCGTAGGCGCGTTCGTTGGCGCAATGGGGGCAGGTGCCCGTAATATAGCGGTCGGCCAGGAATTGCCCGGCCTGGGTGTCGTAATATTGCATCGAGGTCTGCTCGATGAACTCGCCCTTGTCGTACAGCGTGCGGAAGAAGTCCGAGGCGGTCTTGTAGTGCACGGGCGAAGTGGTGCGCGAGTAGATGTCGAAACTGATGCCCAGCCCGGCGAACGCGCTTTTGATGATGGAGTGGTATTTATCGACCACGTCCTGGGGCGTGACGCCCTCGTTGCGCGCTTTGATGGTGATGGGAACGCCGTGTTCGTCCGATCCGCAGATCCAGATCACGTCCTCGCCCCGCAGCCGCAGGTAACGCACATAGATGTCCGAGGGCACGTACACGCCCGCCAGGTGGCCGATATGCACCGGTCCGTTGGCATACGGAAGCGCCGAAGTGACCAGGTGTCGTTTGAATTTCTTCATTATTCAGAATTTTTGCACAGCAAATATAGGTAAAGCAGGGAGGGAAATCAAATTTATTTGAATCTCTAAGGGTTCAATACCCCGCCGGTTTGGTTACCCATGCGATGCATGGGTTTCCTCCCCGCGGCCCGGCATAACTCAAGTAAACTTGACTCTGCCCTCGCCCACAGCATCGGTTGCGGCGTTGCCATTATTCACATCCCGCGGCTGCGGGGGCGACGCAAAGCGTCGGGCCGCGGAATGTAAGCCTGCATTGCAGGCTTTTCCTGCTTCGCACCCGGCCATTCAAACAAGTTTGATGGCGCCCGGCCTGGCGTCGGTTGGCAGTTGCCTGCGGCAACCGTGCCATACCCCGTAGCTTTAGTTACCCATGCGATGCATGGGTTTCCTCCCCGCGGCCCGGCATAGTTTGCAAGCGACCTCTGCCCTCGCCCGCAGCGCCGGTTGCTGCGGGGTTGTTTATTTTCCCCGAAGCACATCCAGGGTGTTGCTCCGAATACAGTCCGCTTTCCCGGAAACCTTATGAAGGCTGCGTGTTTTCGGGCTGCCGCCCGCCCCGAGGCGCGGAGTGCCTGGGCGGGCAGTTCGCGGGTTGCGAGGCGACCCGGAAAACTATTTCTTCAGCATTTCGAATCCCAGACCGTAGACGCCCATGACGCTGGCCACGGTGATGAAGGCATCGGGGTCGCACTCCTTGACCAGGCGCAGCAGCACCTGCGTTTCGTTCTTGCGGCATACGACCATCACCATCTTCATCTGGTGCTTGGTGTACCATCCTTCGCCGTCCAGGAGCGTCACACCGCGCTTCATCTCGTCCGAGATGCGGGCGGCGATCCGCTCGTAATGTTTCGACACGACGAAGATCTGCGACGACTGCTTGTTGCCCGCCAGCATCGCGTCGACCGAATAACCGAACGCCGCCACCGACACATAGCCGTAGATGATGGCAGAGATGTCCCTGAAGATGAAGATCGAAGAGCCGAGGATCACGAAGTCGCACATCATGATCACCTTGCCGTAGCTGATGTTGCGGTACTTGTTGACGATCATGGCGATGATGTCCGTGCCGCCCATGCTGCCCCCCTGCGAGAGCACGAAGCTGATCGAAGCGCCCGTGATGGCGCCGCCCAGCAGCGCCGAAAGCAGTTTGTCTTCGCCCAGCCCCAGCATGTCGGGAGGCAGGAACCGGGCCATCAGCCCCATCATGAACGAAGTGACGAAAATAGAGTAGATCGTCTTGGTCCCGAACTTGCCGCCGATGATGAAAAAGGCTATGCCGAGCAGGATGGCGTTGCCCGCGAAGAACGAATAGCCGATCGGGATGCCGCCCGCGGCGCCTCCCGTGGCGTGGTAGATCAGCAGGGCGATACCGCCCATGCCGCCGCTGACGATGTCTGCAGGCATGATGACCGCCGTGTAACCGAAGGCATAAAGCATGATACCGAACGTGATGATCGCATACTCCTTTATGGCCTTCCGGGCTGAATCGCGCGATAATGTCAATTCCATGGTTTCACTTTCGATTTTGTGGCAAAGTTACGTTTTTTTCATCATTTCCATTACGGATCATCACTTATTCACGGGGAATATTTAACGAATCGCGCAGCACCTGCAACGCGTGGGGCCCTTCGCAGAACAGCAGGTCCACGGCCGACAGGTTGGGCACGAACCCCGTCCGGTCGGCAAATACCTGGTAGTAAGGCGCCGGGACGAACGCGGGATCGGGACGGTGCAGCCGGGGTTTGCCGGACAACGCGCCCCGGAAATCCGCGATCTCATCCGACGGCGGGATATAGCGCTCGGAAAACCTCAGCCGGGCGTCGCTGCCCAACAACTCCAGCAATAACGCGGTCAGCTCCGTATTCAGGTCGTACAAAAATTCGTAGCGACGGGTGTAGAACGGTTCGAACCGTTCGGCGTAGAAATCGAAATAGGGCGAATTGCGGTAGGCCGACACGAGCGAGGTCCAGTGCGTATGCCGCCACCGTTTCGAGTAGTCGATGCGGGTGTCGCGCACGGCGCACTTGCGGTCGTTCGGGGTTTTGACCACATGCACGACCAGCGGGATCGCTCCGCCTGAGGCGAGGATCGCGCAACGGTTGCGCAGACTCTGCTTGACGAAGTGCTCATGCACGTCGATCACGCAATCCTCGAAGCACAGTTTTGTGAAATACTGTACGTTACCCAGGTATGCCAGCGGCAACACGACCCTCATTCGGCACTGCCCGTGAAACGGGGTTCGATATAGACTTCGGCGCGGTCGTGCAGCAATCCCGAACGCAGCTCGACCACGTTCAGCCCCGCAGGCATCGTCACGTCCCACGTAAACGTGCCGTTCTGGCCTCGTTTCATCCCCAGCGAGCGTCCGTTGAGCACCAGCTCCACCTCGGGACAGTTCGAATAGGCCTTCAGCGTCTGGACGGTCTTATGGCGGAGGTCCCAGCGCCGCTCGGCGATATACACGAACGGTTCCCAGGTATTCCAGTTGGCTTTATAGAAATAGAAGGCATCCTTGCGCTGCTTGCGGTCGAAGGTGACCATGCCGAAATCGTTCATGCCCGGACCGGCGCCCGATGCGGCGTCGGGCGCGGCGTAATCGAACATGTTGTTCACGAAAACGCCCCAAAGCGCGGGATTGTTTTTCACATAACGGTACGAATCCTCATGCAGTCGGGTCTGCCACCGCTCGGGATGCGACGGCCCGGCGGGATCGGGACGCCGGAGCGAATCGCCCTGCACGCGGACCGAACCCCCGGCCCCGTAACTGACCGCCGAGTTGAGGCTGCTCCACGAGCGGTGCAGGTACGACAGCCAGAAATTAAGGTCCTGGGCGCTCCCCTCGTCCCAGCCGAAACGTTGCCGCCAAAGCACCAGGTCGGTGATGAAGTTGACCTCGCCGTCCTTGTTGCTCGTGCAGGCGGTATAGCGGTCGGGGTCCTCCTTTTTGGCCAGGTCCGCGAGTTCTTTGATATAGGGGGCCGGGTCCTCGCCGCGGGCGCCCACACCGTTGAAAAGCCCCCACATCACCACCGAAGGGTGGTTGAATTGCTGGCGAATGATCTCGGTGAGTTGCTGCCGGCCGTTTTGGCGGAATTGCGGGGTGTCGAAAAATCCCCGGTCGTTGGGGCAGGTTTCACCCGTGAACGGCAGATCGCTCCACACCATGATGCCCTCGCGGTCGCAAAGGTCATAAAAATAATTGCAGTGGGACTGGCCCGACACGTTGACGATCGTAGCGCCCATCTCGCGGATCAGCGCCATGTCCTCCTCCACCTGCCAGGGCATCAGCGCCGGGCCGTCGCCCGCCCGCTCCTGCGTCACCGTCACGCCGTTCAGTTTATAGGGCTTGCCGTTGAGGATGAATCCGTTGTTGCGGTCGTATCCGAAATCGCGGAAGCCGGTCGCCACGGCCACCGAGTCGCACAGCCGCCCTTCGTCGTAGAGCCTCACGCAGACGTTATAGAGGTACGGGTCGCGCATCCCGTCCCACAACCGCGGGTTTTCGACCGTGAAGGGAAGGGTGAGTGTGCCCATCGCTTTGGGGGTCACCCGGAGCTTCTCGGCCGTGCGGGCCACCTCATGGCCGGCCGCGTCGCACAGCACGGCCTGCACCTGCAGGGTCCGGTCGGACGCGGAGATCAGTTTGACGCCCACCTCCATGGCGAAGGTATTCTCGGCCGTGCGGCGCGAGGCCACATAGACGCCGTCCGACGAGTGATCCGTCGGGGCGATGCACGCCGGGCCGGTCACGATCAGCTCCACGTCGCGCAGCAGCCCCCCGTAGGCGGCCGCATCGCCCGCCGTGGGCAGGATGTCCTGGTTGGGAGCATTGTTGACGATGGCCCACAGCACGTTGCGCGAGCCGGGCCTGAGCAGTTTGGTGACCTCGAACGTGGCGGCGGTACAGGCCCCGCGGTGCTGGCCGGCCATCTGTCCGTTGACCATCAGCGTGAGCATGTTGCCTGCGCCGTGGAAACGGATGAACGCCCGTTGGTCACCCAATGACGCCGGAACGTCCAGGTTGCGGGTATAGCTGCAACTGCCGCGGTGGTAATTGCCCGCCGGGTCCGTCACGTCGTAGCCGTTCCACGTGTGGGGTATGCTTACCGCCACGGCTTCCTGTCCGCTCTTCTGTTCGCGCCCCATGAATTTCCAGCCCCGGTTCAGGTTGTACACCTCCCGCGCCGCCGCATGTCCGCACAACACGGCCAACATCAATGCAATCACATATCTTTTCATGCCACACTTAAATTTTAGTGCTGAAGACCCCTCCCCATCCAGGGAAAGGCTTTGCAAACGGCCTTGCAGGTCCTTTGCAAATAAGGACGTGAGTTCCTTAAATAAACCTATGGTATGTACTTGCAAGCGAAATTTCCGGTTCCGGGGCGAAACCACCGACCGGGTCTTACGGGGTCGGAGTCGCCAATTTGCCGGGTGCCGGGAGGCGCCGCCGGGCTCCCGGGTAGCGGGAGGCACACAAAATTACACCGTTTATTGGTAAAAATGCAAATTTATCGTTATTTTCGTCGTGTCGAACCGTTAAAAACATTGCTTATGAACTGGATAGATATCATTATCATAGTCCCGTTGTTATGGGCGCTCTACCGCGGCTGGCGCAGCGGCATCGTTCCCCAGGTGGGGGTCATCGCAGGGCTCGTGGTGGGCATCGCGCTCGCCTATTTCATCGGCGAAGGCGTTACCGAATGGCTCAATATCGGCCATCCGGTCGGCAAGGCGGTGGCGTATATCGCCGTGGCGGGCGTGGCGCTGATCTGCGTCGTGCTGACGGCCCAGATGGTCAGCGGGGCCATCCACGCCACAGGCGCAGGCGCCCTGGACAGCTTCTTCGGGGCGCTGCTGGGCCTGCTCAAAATGGCGATCATCGTCAGCGTGGCGCTCTGCGGCTTCCAGTGGCTCAACGACCGCAAGGAAATGATCGCGCAGGACACCCTTGAAAAATCGCTGCTCTACTATCCGGTCACTAAACTGACCTCCTATGCCCTGCCCTTCGCGCAGGCCGCCGGCGAGCAGATCGACCGCTGGCACGAACAGGACGACCAAGCTACCGATGAACGACAGATCGAAAAGGCCCGCGACGGTTTTCAGGACCACCGGTAGCCGTTTCGGCGTGCGCGACGAGCGGACCGGGGAGCGCATCGAATGCCGCATCCGGGGCAAGCTGCGGCTGCGGGGTTCGCGCTCGACCAGCCCGGCCGTCGTGGGCGACCGCGTGGAGTACGAAATAGACGACGCAGGCGAAGCCGTCATCACGGAGATCCTTCCCCGTGCGAACTATGTGATCCGCCGCTCGTCGAACCTCTCGCGCGAGTCGCACATCATCGCCGCCAACGTCGACCAGGCCGTGGTGCTGGCCACGCTTTTCTCCCCGGCGACGAGCTACGAATTCATCGACCGGTTCCTGGTCACGTGCGAGGCCTACCATATCCCGGCTATCGTGGCATTGGGCAAGGCCGACCTGGCCTCGGACGCTCCCGAAGCCGTGGCCGAATTCCGCGATACCTATATTTCGGCGGGTTATCCGGTCATGGAGTTCTCATCGCTCATCGGGCGGGGGATCGATACGTTGCGGGAAACCCTGCGCGGCAAGACCACGCTCATCTCGGGCAATTCGGGCGTGGGAAAATCGACGCTGATCGGCACCTTGGTGCCGGGCGCGGACGTATCGGTGGCCGCCATATCGGACGCCCACCGCAAAGGCCGCCATACCACGACCCACTCCACAGCCTACCCCCTGCCCGAAGGGGGCTACCTGATCGACACGCCGGGCATCAAGGGCTTCGGGCTGATCGATATCGAACAGGCCGAGTTGTACCGCTACTTCCCCGAGATGCTGCGCGTGGGGGCCGATTGCCAATTCTATAATTGCACCCACGTCCACGAGCCGGGCTGCGCGGTGGTGGCGGCGGTCGAAGAAGGCCGCATCAGCGCCAACCGCTACGAAAGCTACCTGAAGATCATGCAGGAGGATGAAAAATACCGTAAATAACCGATTATGACACCGAGAAGTTTTTTCACGATCGTACTTAAACTGGCAGGCCTCTGGTTGCTCATCATGGGGATCCAGGTCGTCATGCAATTCATCAGCACCATGGCTTCCATGCTGTTCCCGGATTCTTTTGACGAGGGGTCATTGGGATTTTTCTCTTTCGTACTCCTGCTGCTGGCCGGGCTGTACGGGTTTATCGTCTATTGCTGCATTTTCCGGACCGACCGGATCATCGACCTGTTGAAACTCGACAAGGGATTCGACGAAGAGCGATTCGATTTCCGTATTCATCGTTCGGACGTGCTGAAGATCGCCGTGATCGTCATCGGGGGGCTTTTGCTGGTCGATGCGATCCCCCATCTTTGCGAGCGGGTTTACGGGCTGCTCCAGGAGCGGCGGATCATGCAGGCCACGCCCGACGCGCAACGTATCGGGTTCGCCATATTTTATGTCGCACAAATGCTGGCGGGCTATTTCCTGATGACCGGCAGCCGTTCGGTAGTCAACTTTATCGAACGCAACCGGCGGAAAAAATAATGATGACGGGAGAGGAAAGACAATTGCTGCGCGTCCCGGCAGTCAAAAAAGGATTCGGGCAGGTCATGCTGAAATGGAGGCTCGTCCCGCTGATCGTACGCTCGGACAAAACCTCCACGGACGATATGCTGACCGTTGCACGCTATGAAATGAGTTTGAAATGACTTCGGGTTGCGATGCAATCCGTGCCCGGCCCGCCCATGGCGCGCGGCCGGACAAAATCAAATGAAGTTGGAAATATGTGAGATAAATACCGGCAAACGCGCCTACCTCGGCCTGCTGCTGCTGGGCGACGAGCAGGAGTCGATGATCGACCGCTATATCGACCGGGGCGAATTGTTCGTGCTGACCGAAGGGGAGGCCACGGCGGGCGGTTGCGTGGTGACGGACGAGGGCGGCGGGGTGTGCGAACTGAAAAATATCGCCGTTTGCCCGCAGTTTCGCGGCCGGGGGTATGGCCGGGCATTGGTGGAATACGTTTGCAGGCATTATGCAGGGCGCTTCCGGACGATGCTCGCGGGCACGGGCGAGGTGCCTTCCATACTGCGGTTTTATGAGGGTTGCGGTTTCGCGCCGTCGCACCGGATCGCAGGCTTTTTTACCGGACATTACGACCATCCGATCGTGGAAGAGGGCGTCCTGCTCCGCGATATGGTGTATTTAAAGAAGGAGTTATGACGGAAACACGGGATACGGCCTGGTACCGGGCACGGATAGAATATATGGCGCAGTTCATGACCGGGGAGCGGTTCGGCGTGCTGCAGCGGGCGGTGGCCGGCCGCACCCGGTGGATGACCGTCTGCATGGAAAACACGTTCCATCCCCAGAATGCCAGCGCCCTGGTGCGCAACTGCGAAGCGTTCGGCGTGCAGGATATCCACACCGTGCAGACGGTCTGCAAATTCAACCCCAACGTGCGTATCGTGCGCGGGACGGACAAATGGGTCGACCTGCACCGCCACCCCTCGACCGCCGACGCCCTTGCCGCCTTGCGCGGCCGCGGCTACCGCCTCGTAGCCACTACGCCCCACGGCAACGGCACTGCGCCCGAGGATTTCGACGTGGCGGCATCGCCTTTCGCCCTCGTTTTCGGCACCGAGCACGAAGGGATCACCGCCGACGTGTCCGCTGCCGCGGACGAACTGCTGACCATCCCCATGTGCGGACTGGTCGAAAGCCTCAACGTGTCGGCCTCGGCGGCCATTTTATTATATATGCTCTCGTCGCGGATGCGCCGCAGCGGCGTGGCGTGGCAACTCGGCGAGGCCGAGCAGGCCGAAATCACGTTCCGGTGGATGATGGAGTCGGTGCGCGACTCGGAGCGCATCCTCAGCAGGTATAAAGGATAACGCATTTTGCCGCGGCAATATGCCCCGGTCCGTGACCCGGCGATGAAATCGCCGGCCCCGCCGCCACGGACTTTTAAATAACGTGAGTTGCATTTAAGCAACTCATGAATTCCATGGGCAAATGGCCTGAAAGGCCGATTGCGCAATGGTGGTCCGGGACAATATCCCGGCTTACGTTAATGAATAATGAAACGATGAAACTTCTCCGCCAGCAATTCCTCGAACACGTCGCACAAACCTCGCCCTCGCCGATGATGATCGGCGCCGAACGCGCCGAGGGCATTTATTTCTACTCGCCCGAAGGCAAACGCTACACCGACCTGGTGTCGGGCGTGTCGGTGAGCAACGTCGGCCACGGCAATCCGCGCGTGGTCGAAGCCGTGCAGCGCCAGGCCGCACGCTACATGCACCTGATGGTCTACGGCGAACTGGTGCTCACCCCGCAGGTCGAATATGCCTCGCGCCTCACGCAGCATCTTCCGGAGGTGCTCAATTCGGTCTACTTCGTCAATTCGGGGGCCGAAGCGGTTGAGGGTGCGCTGAAACTCGCCAAGCGCTATACCGGCCGGAGCGGCATCCTCTCGATGCGCAACGCCTACCACGGCTCGACGCACGGCGCGCTGAGCGTCATGGGGGGCGATTATTATAAAGATGCCTTCCGGCCCCTGCTGCCCGGGGTGGCCCACCTCGATTTCAACGATTTCGGACAGTTGGAGCAGGTCACGGGCGACACGGCCTGCGTGATCGTCGAGCCGGTGCAGGGCGAGGCGGGGGTGCGGCTGCCGGCGGCCGGTTACCTCAATGCGCTGCGCCGCCGTTGCGATGCCGTGGGCGCGCTGCTGATCTTCGACGAGATACAGACCGGCCTGGGCCGTACGGGGGATATGTTCGCCCTGGCGCATTACGGCGTGACGCCCGATATCGTCTGCCTGGCCAAGGCCCTGGGCGGCGGGATGCCCCTGGGGGCGTTCATCTCTTCGCGCCAGATCATGTCCTCCCTCTCGCACGACCCCGCCCTGGGCCATATCACCACGTTCGGGGGCCATCCGGTATGCTGTGCGGCGGGATTGGCGGCGATGGATGTTATCCTCGAAGAAAATCTGACGGCCTCCGTGGAACGCAAGGGCGCACTCTATGAAGAGTTGCTCGGCGGGCACCCCGCAGTGCGGGAAATACGCCGTTGCGGGTTGCTGATGGCCGTCGAGTTGGGCTGTTCCGAACGGCTCTGCGCCGCCATCGCGGAACTGCTCGAAGAGGGGATCATGAGCGACTGGTTCCTGTTCTGCGACACGGCCTTCCGGATCTCCCCACCCCTCACCATTACCGACGACCAGATCCGCGAAACCTGCATGTCCATCCGCCGCGTGCTGGATCACCTGGAGTAACGCGGGTTCGAAAGGGCAAACGAAAGCCCGGCTTCGGATGAAGCCGGGCTTTTTGACAGGTGTGGCGTCGATTTTAGAACTTCAGCCGCAGGCCGAACATGCAGGCCCAGGTGCTGGCGGTCGACACGGTGGGTTTGAAGGTGGTCGCATCCCTGAACTCCCGGGTCGACGTGGCGTCCTTGCCCTGGTTGTTGAGCCTGTAGAGCGGGTAGTGCTTGTCGGGCTGGCCGTTCTGGCCGGCGACGGTCCTTACGTTGCTTAGGCGCAACAGCTGCATATCGTTATAACTGAGGTTGTTCGCGGTGTAGACGGCGCCCCATTCCTTATTGAGCAGGTTGCCTACATTGAGCACGTCCCAGGTGAATTGCAGCGAGTAGCGTTTCGAGCCCCCGAAGTTGGAGAAGATATCCTGGGTGAATTTGAAATCGAAACGGTTCACCCACGGCGAGAGGCCGCCCCCGCGCTCGGCGTACTGTCCTTTGCGCGATTTGAGGTAGTTGTTGTCGTTGATGAAATCCCAGAAGTCCTGGCCCTGTTGTTCTGCGGTGTAGGCGCCGTTGGCCTCGAACATATCCTTGCTCTCCTGAAGCGTTGCCGGGACGTAGATCAAATCGAAGGCATTGCCGTCGCCGTTCATGTCGTCCGATTTGTAGTTGACGCGCATGCCGTGCGATCCGGTGTAGTAAAGCGCGAAGGTCGAGGCGAAGTTCTTGGCGTAGGAGATCGTGTAGGACACATATCCGGTCACGCGGTGGGGCACTGCGAAGAGCGAGTAGCCCATTTCCTCGCCGTTCAGGCTGCCGGCCGAGGTGTTGGCCCTCCAGGCCGAGAAAGCGGTCGAGCCGGGGTTGCTGCCGATGTCCCTCGAGCGGTTGTAGGTATAACCGATCATCCCGGCCAGGCCGTTGTCGAAGCGTTTGGTCAGCTGGGCCGTAAGCACCATCTGGTGGCCTTTGTCGGTGTTGTCCAGCACGCAGAAACTGCCCACGTTGGACTGCACTTTGTTGGCGTTGCCGGTAAAGCGGCGCGTGGCGGGATTATAACCCCAGTTGCTCAACCACACCGCACGGTTGTCCGGGCCGTCCCAATGGGGGCTGTACACGTCGAGCGTGGGCAGGTTGACGTTTTTCTGCATGATGGCGTGGATATCCTTGGTGTACATCGCTTCGACCGTGAGGATCGTGGTCCAGGGCAGCTGGATATCGGCGGCCAGCGACGAGCGCCATACCTTCGGCAGGCGGAAGTCGTCGCTCACCTTGGCCAGGTCGGAGTTCGACACGACCGTGCCGCGTTTCTGCGGGAAGACAGCCGGATAGGTCTGCAGGGTGGTGTTATAGTCGGCCGCGAACCTGAAATCGGCAGGCAGGTCGTTGATCTTGTTGCTGGTGGCCGCCGCCTGCACGAAGCCCATGCTTCCGGGCTGGTTGGTGAACCACACGAAGGGGTTGTAGCCGGTGAACAGGCCCGTGCCGCCGCGCAGCTGGATCGTACGGTCGCCTAGCACGTCCCAGTTGAACCCTACGCGGGGCGATGCCGAGATGTAGCTTTTGGGCCAGTGCCCCTGGTCGTAGGAGATGCCGCCGTCGAAAGCCATCTGGCTCACGGGGACGTTACCCATACCGTCGATACGGGTGCCGCTTTGGAGCGGGCTCAGGTAGAGCGGCATTTCGAAGCGTACGCCGGCGGTAATCTTCAGTTTGGGATTGACCTGCCACTCGTCTTGCACGTAGGCGCTGGCCAGGCCGAAGGTCATATCCACCTTGGGATCCTTGTCGTCGCCGTAGGGATACTGTATGGCGTATCCGGCCGGTTTCACATTGTCGAGAAAGTCCTGCACCGAGTTGTAACGGTAATAGCCGTACGGGAAACGCATGTAGGCATTCACGAGGTATTGGTTCTCGTAGGACGCCCCTGCGGTGAGGGTGTGGTCGCCCAGGGCGATCGTGAGGTTGTTGGTCACCGAGAACGTATTGTTGACCACGTCGTTCACGCCCGAGAAAGGCTCGTAGCCGAAGGTCATGTATTCCACTCCGTTCTCGAAAATATCGACCGTCGGGAATATGGTGCTGGGGCTGGTGCGCAGGTCGCGCACATGGGTGTAGCTGGCCAGGAATTTATTCGACACGCGGGGCGAGAATGTACTGTTCAATTCGCCGGTGATCGAGCGCACGGTGTTTTCGAAGCCGTAGTTCGAATTGCCGAAAGCGATCGAATTGACGCTGTAACGGCCCGAGGCCATGTAGCCGAACCCGCTGGGCACGCTTGAGGAGTTTACCATCTGGTCGTACGTGCCGACCACCTCGTTGTAGCGCACCATCGCCTTGTGGTTCTTGTTGATGTTCCAGTCCAGGCGGGCGGTCACCTTGTAGTTCTTATCCTCGAAGTTGGGGAAGTTCTCCCACACGCCCGGATCGTATTGGTAATTGTCGTGCAGGGCTTGTTTGATGCGTTTGAGGTCGAAGTCGGTCGTACGGGCGCGGAAAGTCGCCGCGTCGCCGTCCTTATTGGCCCCGGCAGCATCGTATGCCGCGCCGGTGTAGGTGGGTTGCCAGAGGATCTGCCGGTAATCGCTGCGCTCCCACTCGGCGTTCACGAAAACGAAGAGTTTATCCTTAACGATCGGGCCGCCCACCGTAAAGCCGAAGTTGTGCATCGCCTTGTCGGAACTGAGCACCGTTCTATCGCCCACCTTTTCGCCCGTGCAGCTGCGCGGCTGGAAGTAGGTGTAGACCGAGGCGGTG
This sequence comes from Rikenellaceae bacterium, assembly GCA_031551595.1. Classification (GTDB taxonomy): domain Bacteria; phylum Bacteroidota; class Bacteroidia; order Bacteroidales; family Rikenellaceae; genus JAVBOW01. The sequence continues at coordinate 12,759 of JAVBNK010000044.1, forward strand.
TAGGCGTTGGTCCCGCTGCGGGTGACGGCGTTCACGCTGGCGCCCGTAAAGTTCGACTCGCGGATGTCATAGGGCGAAAGGTTGATCGTCACTTCCTGGATGGCGTCCAGCGAGATGGGCTGGGCATGGCCTCCGGGCAGCAGGTCGGTGCTCACGCCGAAGCGGTTGTTGAACGAGGCGCCGTCGATCGTGAGGTTGTTGAAACGGCCGTCGCGCCCGGCGAACGAGTTGTTATTCCCTGCCTGGGGCGTGAGGCGGGTGAAATCGAGCACGCTGCGGTTGATCGAGGGCAGGGTCGAAAGTTCGCGGCTGTTGACGTTGGTGAGCGTACCCGCGCGGTCGGAGCTCATGATGGCCTTTCCGCCCTCGGTCTGCACGACCACTGCATCGATGTCCATCGACTCCTCGGTGAGCTGGACGCGCAGCACCCGGTTATCGCCCAGGGCAAGGTTTTCGACCCTATTTTGCAGGGCTTTGTAGCCGAGCATCCGTGTGGTGACCGTGTAGGGCCCGCCGGGGCGCAGGTTCGTAAGGCGGTAGTTGCCTTTGGCATCGGACACGGCGCCGTACTGGGTGCCGGTCGGGACGTGGACCGCGATCACTGCCGCGCCGGCCACCGGATGGTTCGACGGATCGACGACCTGGCCGCTGATGCCCGAGGTGGTCACCTGGGCCAGCGCAGAAAGGCATGAAAACGCCGTCAGGCATACAAACAGAAGTAGATTTCTTCGCATGGGATACTTTTTTGTTAGATTAGTGTTAGAATTAGTGAGATTCAATACGGCATACAGTCGCAAAAATAATAATAAAAAATGTTTATCCGCACAACGTTCTGCGATCTTTTTGCCAGGCCGACCGTAAAAATGCAAGGAGGGGAGGTCGGTTATTCGCAATAAAATGTAACTTTGTGTGCTGACACCAAAACCAGGGCTTATGAGAAAAAGCGTAACCTTTATAACTATGTGCATGATAGGTGCGGGTTTAGCCTCCTGCAAAGGCAAAAAGCCGGGCGACGATTTCGCCTGGATCATCGACCGTTTCGACGACGTGCGGGTGATCCGCTACCAGGTCCCCGGGTTTGAACAGATGTCGCTCGAAGACAAACAGTTGATCTACTACCTCAACGAAGCGGCGCTGTGCGGGCGCGACATTATCTACGACCAGAATTTCAGGTATAACCTGCCCATCCGCCGCACGCTCGAAGCCATTTACGAGCATTATTCGGGCGATCGCAACGACCCGCAGTGGGCCGCCTTCGAGAAATACCTCAAAAAAGTGTGGTTCGCCAACGGCATCCACCACCACTACTCGGGCGACAAATTCAAGCCCGAATTCACTGCCGAATATTTCGACGCGCTCGTGAATGCCGTACCGGCCGAGATGTTCCCCAACGATTTCGGCTCGCTCAAAGGACTGCTGGCGGTGGTGCGCCCGGCGATCTTCGACCCGAAGCTCTACGCCAAACGCCTCGACCAGCGCGACGGCATCGACATGCTGGCCCACTCGGCGATGAACTATTATGAAGGCGTGTCGCAGGCCGAAGCCGAAGCGTTCTATGCCGGTATGGCCGATCCGAAGGACTCCACTCCGATCTCCTACGGCCTGAACAGCAAACTCGTAAAACGCAACGGCCGCCTCACCGAGCGCACGTGGTGCATCGGCGGGATGTACTCCTCCGCCCTCGAAAAAGTGGTGTTCTGGCTTGAAAAGGCGCTTCCGTTCGCCTCGGAACCCCAGCAAAAGAGCATCCGCAGCCTGATCTCCTACTACCGTACGGGCGACCTGCGCGAATTCGACCGCTTCAACATCCTCTGGCTGGAAGATACCGTGTCGCATATCGACTTCGTGAACGGCTTTACGGAAACCTACGGCGACCCGCTCGGCTATAAGGCCTCGTGGGAAGCGATCGTCAACTTCAAGGATCCCGAAGCCACCAAGCGCGCCGACGCCAGCAGCGCCGACGCACAGTGGTTCGAAGACCACAGCCCGATCGACAGCATTTTCAAAAAACCGACGGTGAAAGGCGTGTCGGCCAAGGTGATCAACGTGACGATCCTGGGCGGCGACTGCTATCCGGCCACCCCGATCGGCATCAACCTTCCGAACGCCGACTGGATCCGCCGCGACCACGGCTCCAAATCGGTCACCATCCAGAACATCACCGACGCCTACGACCAGGCGGCGCGCGGAGGCGGCCTGCTCGACGAGTTCATGCTGCGCGACGACGACCGCCAGCGGGTGAAACGTTACGGATCGCTGGCCAATGCCCTGAACATCGATCTGCACGAGTGCCTCGGCCACGGCTCGGGACGGTTGGCCCCTGGCGTCACGGGCGACGAACTGCGCAGCTACCGCTCCACGATCGAGGAGGCCCGCGCGGACCTGTTCGCCCTCTATTATATCGCCGACCCGAAACTGGTCCGGATGGGCCTCGTCCCCTCGGACGACGTATATAAGGCCGAATACGCCAACTACATGATGAACGGACTGATGACCCAGACCGTCCGCGTCGAATTGGGCAAGGACATCGAGGAGTCGCACATGCGCAACCGCAAGCTGATCGCCGAGTGGTGCTACGAGCGCGGCCGCGAGCACAACGTGGTCGAGATCATACGCAGGGACGGCAAAAGTTATGTCGTCGTGAACGATTTCGAGGCGCTGCGCGAGTTGTTCGGCGAGATGCTGCGCGAGATCCCGCGCATCAAATCGACCGGCGACTACGACGCCGGGCGCGCCATCGTCGAAAAATATGCGGTCAAGATCGACCCCGAGATGCACAGGGAGGTGCTCGAACGCTATGGCACGTTGGGCATCGAACCCTACGGAGGCTTCATCAACCCGGAGTACAAACCCGTCATGGAGAGCGGCCGCATCGTCGACATCAAGATCGAATACCCGGACAACTATCCGGCGCAAATGATGGCCTATTCCAAAAACTACTCGTTCCTGCCCTCGAAGAATTAGGACATGGTATATGCGAAAGCCCGGGAGCGCATCCCGGGCTTTTTTTATGCGGACCACATCTGCGGGCCGCGGGGTTGCAGGGGAAATAAGCCGGTTTTGTTTCGGCGGAGCGCACCCCCCCCCTTGGGCGCAGGTTGCAGTTGCCATGCAACTTTTCCTTTCTCGAAGGTCATATGGTTTGCAAACATCCACTGCCCTCGCCCGCTGGGTCGGTCGGGCTCCTTTTCAGGTTTTCGAGGTGACCAGGGAACAGAAACTGTGATATAACACGCCCGTTTGTTTCCCTTTTCCCCGCCCGGCAAAGTCTGAACGGGTTTACCCGTGCCCGGGTGCCGGCTGCCGTTTGGCTGCTTTTTCGTGCCGGGACAAAGAGTAACCCGGACGCAGGCGAACCGAAGTCGCAGCGTCCGGCTGCGGCCGGGTTTCGCCGGTCAACGGGAGCGACGCAAGAAGATGACCGGATAACGTGGGTTGCACTTAAGCAACTCACGTTAAATATTTCAGGCCGGTCCCCCCTGCATATCGTCCGGCGGGGTGGGCCGTTACCCGCAAATAAAACAGGCTGCCCCGAGGGCAGCCTGTTTTATCTTAAGGCTCGGTGCTGGAATTACTTTTTGCAAGTTTCAGCGGTGCCTTTGCATGCCTGGCCTTCTGCGCAGCAGGTCGTGTCAGCGCAGGTGCAGGTAGAATCGGTAGCCAGAGAGTCGTCAACGACTACTACGTCTACGGTTTCTTCTACAACTTCAGGTTTGTTAGCGTTTCCTCCGCAGGATACAGCAACGAGAGCTGCAGCCACAAACAGGAGAGAGAAAACTTTTTTCATAGTGCAAGTGGTTTATGGTTTTAATTCAATCCGCGACAAAATTATACTATGTCCGCAGAATAAACAATAAAAAAGAGAAATTTATAAAAAATCCGCCTTTTATTCTGCCATTTTTGCGATCGGGATCTCTTCGCGGGAGATGATCGCACCGTTGAACGAGCCTTCGACACGCCCCTTGAGCATGACCGCCTCTTCGTTCGAGGTGCAGTTGCCGACGCTCACTTCCCAGTAGGGGTTTTTATACGACATGTAGGCCGGCACATCGGGAAAAAGTTCTGTGAAACGTTTGTGGGCCTCTTCGGCTTTCGAACGGGCGGTCTGGCTGTTGTCGAAAAAAATGCGCACGCGGAAACCCTTGATCTTATCGGGCGGAAGCGTCCGCAGGCGGGCTACGGCCTTGGCGGCGGTGCCATACTCGGTCACCTTCACCCGCGCCGACGAGAGCGAGTCGGCCGCCTGCAGGCGGCTTTTGAACCCTTCGAGGCTCTGGCCCGTGCAGGTGCCTGCCAGGGCGAGCGATACCATCAGTAACAACGTTCGGAGCATGATCAGGTCAGGTTTTACAGGCCAAAGGTAGCGATAATTTGCGAAACGGGCTGGTCGTGCAGCTCGATTTTTTTACGGTGGATGCCCGCTTTGACCACGACGTGGCCCGTAAGGGTCATTTCGCGCAGGGCGCGGTCGGGATCGTTCATCACGGCGAGGCCCGCAGCCAGGTTACTGACCATCACGCGGAAATTCACCGGCACGTCGCCCGCGAAGCGGCGGGCGACGGCGACCGGTTCGGCCAACGTCACGGCCATCGCCTTGCTGCCCCGGTAGTTGACATCGAATTTGCACTCCAGCAGTTGCAGCTTTTTACCCGAGCGGTTCTCCACCCCAAGCACAAGGCCTGCCTTCGAAGGCAATTCGAAACTGTAATCCTTCACCCCGGTCAGGCGCACGTCCTCCGCGCGGATGCACGCCGCCAGCGCAGCTACGAGGATCAGTAAAATGGCTTTTCTCATAGTATTCATTTATTCCATTGTGTATTAGACGCAATGGCAAGTCCGCGGCTCGACGCCCTTGGCGTCGCCTCCGCAGCCGCGGACCTGAAAACTCAAAATCCGCACTGCAAATTATTTTTCACCCCTGTATACAGGTAGGCGATCCCGCCCGAGAGTGCACGTGCGTGGCAATCCGTGAATCCCGCCCCGCGGAGCATCTCCACGAACGCATCCGGCGTCGGGAACCCGTCCACCGACAGCGGCAGGTAGCGGTAGGCCTCGCGGTCGCCCGACACCCAGCCGCCTACCACGGGCAGCACCCGGTGGAAATAAAAACGGTACAGCGCGGGAATTATTTTTCCGCGCGGGGTGGAAAATTCGAGGATGGCCGCCATCCCGCCGGGACGCACCACGCGGGCCATTTCACGGAGGCCTCCTTCGATATTTTCAAAATTGCGCACCCCGAAGGCCGCCGTCACCGCATCGAACTCCCCGCCGGCGAAAGGCAGCGCGGCCACGTCGGCCACCTGCAATTCCACACGTTCGGTCAAACCCCGGTCGGCCACTTTCTGCATCCCCACCTCGATCATCCCGGGCGAGAGGTCGACTCCCGTGACTTCCGTGCCGGGTATGCCGCGCACGATGCCGATGGCCAGGTCGGCCGTGCCCGTAGCCACGTCCAGCACGCATCCCGGCGCGCCCCTTTCCAGCGCGTGCACCAACTTGCGCCGCCATCCCCGGTCGATGCCCAGCGAAAGCGTATGGTTCAGCAGGTCGTAGCGAGGCGCGATGCGGTCGAACATCGAGCGCATCTGGGTGCCTTTGGGTTCTTCTGTGCGGTAGGGTTTCATTATCTGAACCTTAATGTTTTATCGGGGGTCATGCGGGCGATGATCGCCAGCGGCAGCAGCATCAGCAGCGTCAGCACCGCGAAACTGCCCGCATTCAGCGCCAGCCACCAGCCCCAACCCAACCCGATGGGCACTTCCGAGAGGAAATAGCCCGACCGGTCGAGTTTCACGGGATGCCACAGCAATTGCACCGTACAAAGGGCCAGTCCCACGGCGTTGCCCCAGGCCATGCCGCGCAGGACGATGGCCGCCGAGCGGTAGATGAAGATGCGGCGCAGGCGGCCGTTGCGCATCCCCAGGGCTTTGAGGGTGCCGATCATGCGCGTGCGCTCCAGCAGGATGATCAGCAGCGCCGAAACCATATTCAGCAGCGCCACCATCAGCATGATCGTGATGATCACCGCCGCATTGACGTTATGGGCCTGCAGCCAGTCGAAAAGCCCCGGGAAACGGCGCTGGATATTGGTGGTGGATAGTTTTTGCGGTTGCCGGCCGATCAACTCGCCGATGCGGGCCTCGAGGGGGAGCATGTCGTCCATGCGCCGGGCCATCACCTCGTAGCCGGTCACCTGGTCCGGTTGCCAGCCGTTGAGCCGCTGCACGTTGCGCATGTCGGTCATCACCACCGTCATGTCCAGCTCGTCGAAACCCGTGCGGTAGATGCCGCACACCTTGAAGCGGTCGCGCCGCGGCGGCTGCCCCTCGCGCACGAAGAGCATCTCCACCCGGTCGTCCACCTCCAGCCGCAGCAGGCCGGCGATCGAGGCCGAGATCAGTATATCTTTGTTTCGCACCGTGTCGGCCACGCGCGGCAGCGTTCCCTCCAGCAGGTGCGCCCCGAAGAACGACCAGTCGTAGCTGCCGTCCACGCCTTTGAGCATCACGCCCTGCATCGCGGCGTCGGTGCGCAGGATGCCGCCCCGGACGGCGAACGGATATTCCGACCGGCAGCCCGGCAACGCCGCGATACGGCGCTCCAACGTGCTGTCGCGCAGGATAGGCACGGTTTCCAGCGCATTGGCGTTCATGTAGTCGATCACCTGGACGTGGGCGCCGAAGCCGGTCAGGGTGGCCGATATTTCGGTGCGGAAGCCTGCGATCACGGCCAGCGAAACGATCATCACGGCCATGCCTATGGCCACCGTAAGGGTGGCGATGCGGGTCATGATGCCCGTGCGGCGTGCCCCGCCCTGCGAGGCCATGCGGCGCGATATGAACAATTCGACGGGAAATCTCGGCATCCGGACGGCGGTTTGGTTTTAAAGGTGCAAAGTAACATAAATTTTCGCTAATTTTGTCCCCGTAACGATATTAAGGCACGCGTTCCGCAGCCGGGCACAGGCCCGGCTGAGGAGCCCTCCCCCGGCAAGGGAAGGGCTTTGCAAGTTTCGCTTGCCCAATGGGAAGCGATTGTAAAACAATCGCTTGTCGTTCGACGAATTCATCGAACTCACGTTAATTATGGATCGTAAATCCTTATCCAAATCCACGTTAGAATGGCAAAGACAGCACTGATCACAGGAGCGACCTCGGGGTTCGGCGAAGCCGCCGCACGCCTGCTGGCCGAGGAGGGCTACCGCCTCATCATCACCGGCCGCCGCGCCGAACGGCTGCGCGACCTCAAAAAAGAGCTCAAAGAGCGCTTCGACGCCAAGGTCCATCCGCTCAGTTTCGACATCCGCGACCGTGTGCGCACCGAGGCGGCGCTCGATTCGCTGCCCGAGGAGTACCGCACCATCGACGTGTTGGTCAACAACGCGGGACTGGCCGCCGGCATGGAGCACCTCGACCGGGGCGATACGGCCGACTGGGACGCCATGATCGACACCAACGTCAAGGGCCTTTTATATATCACCCGCAAGGTCGCCCAGGGCATGGTCGCCCGCCGCTCGGGCCATATCGTCAACGTGGGCTCGATCGCAGGCACCCAGGCCTATGAGAACGGCGCGGTCTATTGCGCCAGCAAGCACGCCGTGCACGCCCTGAGCCAGGGGATGCGCATCGACTTCCTCCCGGCAGGCATCAAAGTGACCGAGGTCCGTCCCGGGATGGCCGAAACCGAATTCTCGCTGGTGCGTTTCCACGGCGACGAGGCACGCGCCGACGCCGTGTATAAGAACGTGACCCCGCTGACGGGCGAGGATGTGGCCGAAACGATCCTGTGGGCCATCTCGCAACCCGAGCACGTCAACATCGACGAGATCGTGATGACCTGCAAACAGCAGGCCAACGCCTACTACACCTGCCGCGGATGACCCGGGGCGTGTTGACGCGCCCTGGCCGCGACGAGTGGCGTATTCAGGAAAACGATCCGGTTAAGTCGCAACGTCGTGGTTATCATATTTGCAAAGCAAATTTGCCGGCCCGCGCCGGATGGCTGCGAACCGATCCGGCGGACATCGATAAATATCGGACGAACATAGTTACGAACAAAAACACCTTTGCATTCTAAATGCACAACGGGTGGATACGCAATAATTCTTTACTGTAAACGTTCAATATCTGAAAAACCTTAAACCAATGAGTGGAGAAATCATTTTACTGATCGTGGTGGCCGTCGTCGGGATGATCGTCCAGGCGCGGCTGCAGTCGGTTTTTAAAAAATACTCGAAAGTGCCCTTCGCCGGCGGCATGACCGGCCGCGAGGTGGCCGAGAAGATGCTGCGCGACAACGGCATCTACGACGTGAAGGTCATTTCGACCTCCGGCCACCTGACCGACCACTTCAACCCCAAGACCAAGACCGTCAACCTGAGCGAAAGCGTCTGGAACAGCAACAGCATCTCGGCCGCCGCCGTAGCCGCGCACGAATGCGGCCATGCCGTGCAGCACGCACAGGCCTATGCCCCGCTGGTGATGCGCTCGAAGCTGGTGCCTTTCGTCAGCTTCGCGTCGATGTGGTCGACGTGGGTCATCCTGGGCGGCATCGTGCTGATGGCCATGTCCGGGCAGTCCTACCTGTTCTATGCAGGCATCGCGATGGTCGCCCTGGCCGCCCTGTTCGCGCTGATCACCCTGCCCGTGGAGTACAACGCCTCGGCGCGTGCGGTGGAGTGGCTCGGCCGTAGCCGTACCCTCGACGAGCGCGAACTCCCGCAGGCCAGGGAAGCCCTTTCGTGGGCCGCACGCACCTACCTGGTCGCCGCCCTGAGCGCCATCGCCACCCTGCTTTACTACCTTGCCATCGCCCGCCGCGATTAAAACGTAATAAAGAACTCTGTAGTTTATTGCGGGGTATTGCAAGGGTGACGCGCTGCCGCGGGCAACTACCCCATTCTGCGTCGCCCCTGCCCCGGGATGCGAGTCGTGCCAATGCCGCGACCGACGTTGCGGGCGAGGGCAGAACCAGGCTTACCTGGGTTAGCCGGGCCGCAAGGAGGGCGCCTATATGCGATAGGGGTAACTGATGCGGCAGGGGGAAGAACCCTTAGAGATTAACCCGATGATACGGAGGACGCAGTTGAATACTGCGTCCTCCGTCCATTTACTTCGCACTACCCGCTGCATGGAACAGGCGACGGAGCCAAACGCTCCGTCGCCTGTTCCATGCATTTTCTAAAGGGAATTATAATTATCCCATTGCACTTCCTCGGTTGCCGTGCAACCCTCTCCTTCTGCGCCCATGGCGCAAACCGACACCAAGCCGAGAGTGATTGAACTCGCCCGGACGACCGGGGCGCGAAGGTGGAAAACAAAGCGCAGCTTTGTTTTCAATCGCCCCGCCGGGGGTGGAGGCGAGGCCGGGAAAACAAACCGGCGTAAAAGTATATCGCTGCTTTTGTAAGCTCCTTATTCCAAACTCACACTATTTATACGAGGGCGGCGGGGGCGATGCATTTGCCTTTTTCGAAGGCGATGATATCGGTGATGGGCTCGTGGGTGTGGGGGATGAATTCGAGGACCTGCGCCCAAAGCACATTACGTCCGGCCGTGGCATAGAAACTCACTTTAACGGCGGAGATATTGCTCCGGCCGATGGAAGCGAGTTTTTCGAAGTTCCCCGAGGTGACGCAATCCAGCACTTTCCCCTTGTCGGCGTTATCGAAGGAGAGTTCGTGGCGGCGGAGTTTTTCGCCGGTGGGTTTGTAATAGAATTCCCAGGAATTCCCTGCCATGGATATCACGAGCCTGGTGATCCCTGCCACCACGATGATCCATCCTATGATGATCATCGACGAGGAAAGGTCGGCGTTGCCGGCTACGGCGGGCACGAGTTTGTGCAGGAAGGCCACCAGGAGGCCGGCGGCGGTCAGGAGGATGGCGGGAAGGGGGCTTTTACGTTTTTTGGTGACCAGGTCGGCGGCGGCCAGGTCGAATTCTTTTTCGATATTACGGTACATGATGTTGTAGGTTTAGCTGTGATAAAACATAGTCATACCCGCGCAAGCGGATGCGCGGGGTGTGGGAACGGATGTAAAGCACAGCTAAACGATGATCTTCCGCAGGCCGTAGACGTAGTGGTCCGCGCTTCGGGAGGATTTGAGCAGGGTGGCCGTCGGGCGGCCCGGGGTTACAGGGGATTTACGGCAGTCGTTGGCTGCCATCTCGGGCCAGGACGGGACGTAAGGCACGGGCACGGTGCGCAGGGAAGCCTGTACGCGTGCCGAAGCGGGCAGCCCGGCCTGCGAAGGCGCCTCGAAGAAGGCAATGGCGCGGCGGGCGATGTCGAAGGCGTACTGTTCGGCGGAGGTGACGCTTTCGTCCGCGGCTTTTACGGCAAGGCTTTGCGCATAGGCGTCCCCGGCCCCGAAGATCCAGAGGATTCCCAGGCCCGACAGCAGGAATATGTACAGGTAGCGTTTCATGGTGCCGCCCGGCAAAGATATTAATTTAGGTGGGGATATGCAATCTCATCTCGATTATATGCACTTGATCACTCCGGACATGCATTACTGCATATGATCCGGCAGTTGGTCATAATTATGGAAAGATACTATTTTTCCGTAATCCTCGGCAAACTTATTCCGTGTCGATACCTCGGCGTCGTAATGTTCCTGCATTCTTTTCCTATACATTTGTTTTGATATTCTCCTATTTTGATATTCGGTTTCTGTGGTCAATATGGCAGCCATGATCTCCCAGTAGAGAGCATAATAACTCATTGCCAACATCGGATTTGATATCTCGGCCAGTCCTATGTCCGCATCTTCGACCAAATTGGCATGTTTGATTTTGTGTATAAGGCGTCCTACGTTGATCAGGCCTATGCAAGTATTGTGGATGCAGGACCAACCAGCTGCTTCAAAATGGTATTTAAAAGAAGGTGCAGACATTGTTTCAATAAACCGATCGGGTTGATCCATGTCAACCCTTTGCAACACACCTATTGAGGCTTGCTGATTGGTTAATATCTTTTTGACGATTACAAAATCCTGGACATCCTGGACACAGTTTATCATCCTTGTGCATAATGTAGATGCGTCTTTTGACCATTGCTCTATTTCCAGGGCGAACTTTATCCTCTCTTTCCGGTTGTCCTGATAGGTATTCAACTGGCTTGCCAGAAAAACACCCGAGAAGGTCACAATGAATGTGATGATGGTCTGCAGTAATAATAACTGGAATTCCCGTTTTTGATTGTAATAGGTCCTCATTCGCAGGAGTATAAAAACGCCCGCAAGAAATAGAATAGAAAGGGTCAATGTGATAGCCATGCCGACAAGGTTCGCTGTAAAAGTAATCAAAAAACTTGATTTTGAGTACTGATACACGTGAATGCGGCCTGAGGTACTACCTAAAATTTTTCGGGCATGTATTTCCAGAACCGTGCCGGCATGTGCTGGCGGTGGAGGCGCGGGTTGAGGCGCTCCTTGATGGCCATTGCGCCGAAATAGCTGCGCCAGAGCCGTTGGAACAGCTCCTCGTCGTCGGCGATCAGCGCGGGATCGAGCCGTCCGCCGGGCAGGCCGATCCCGTCGGGCAACGAGATTTCGGCCACGGTTTTCATGTCGTGCAGGTAGCCGTAGCCGCGCCGCAGGTCGTACACGAGCCACGGCTGGCCGGCGAAACGGTCGGTGAAGTGGCCGAGCGTGAGCGGCAGCACGTTGTGGCGCGGGGTGACGGGAGCGACGTAGGTGCCGTCGGCTGCCTTCTGGAACCGTGCGAACTGCATCACGCGGAGTCGCTCTTTCGATACCCGCTGCGCGAGCTTGTGGGCTTCCAGGATGACGGGGTCGGCGAAGTCGGTGGCCACGCCGCCCCCGTGGTCGAACACCTTGCGCATGTAGCGCACCAGCAGCAGGTCGCCGCCCTTTTCTTCGGACAACCACACGTGCATCAACATATTGCGTATCTGGCGGGCGAGCCTGCGTTCCAGTCCGGCCCATACACGGGCGGCGCGGGCCTGGTCGGTGGCGATGTCGCGCACCTCCGTGGCGAACATGGGCGCAGCCTCGCCCGGACCGATGAGCGCATCCGGGAACGCGCGGCCCCCGTAGGCTTCGAACAGGACGCACAGCAGCCCTTCGAAGGTTTTATCGTAGCGAAAGGCGATCATCGTCGGGGAAGGTTAAAAGGAGCTGGTTGCGTGCGGCCTCCCCGCGCGGGGGTTTGCGGGCGGTGAGCAGGCGGCGCACGTTGTCGGGGTTCATTTCGTTGACGGTCAGCGCAGGCAATTCTCCGCAGGTGATGAAATACTGTGCCTTTTTCATCACCACGCCGATCTTCTTGAGCGTCGGGGCGGTGATGCGCGAGTGGCGGCGGGTGGCGGCGATCAGGTGGGCCGACTTCACGCCGATGCCCGGCACACGCAGGATCATCGCCGGGTCGGCGCGGTTCACATCGACCGGGAAGGCCTCCGGATGGCGCAGGGCCCAGGCCAGTTTGGGATCGATCTCCAGGTCGAGGTTGGGGTAGGCGTCGTCGGCGATCTCATCGGCGCGGAAGCCGTAGAAACGCATCAGCCAGTCGGCCTGGTAAAGGCGGTTCTCTCGCACCAGCGCCGGCTGCTTCAACGCCGGCAGCCGCGTGTCGTAGGTGTTGATATGCACATAGCCCGAATAGTAGACCCGCCGGATGCTCGGCCGCCGGTAGAGGGCCGAAGAGAGTGTAAGGATCTGCCTGTCCGAATCGTCCGTCGCCCCCACGATCATCTGGGTGCTTTGGCCTGCAGGGGCGAAACGGGGCGCATGGCGGTGGTGCCTGCGCTCCTCGGCGCTTTCGAGCACTCCCTGGTGAATGTATGACATCGGTTTGTAGATGCTCGCGTGGTCTTTCTCGGGGGCCAATAACTTCAGGTTTTCGTCCGTGGCGATTTCGAGGTTGACGCTCAGGCGGTCGGCATACAGCCCGGCCTGGGTGACCAGTTCGCGGCTGGCCCCCGGAATACTTTTCATGTGGATATAGCCGTTGAAACGGTGGGTGGTGCGCAGTTCGCGGATCACCCGCACCATGCGCTCCATCGTGTAGTCGGGGTTGCGGATTACGCCCGAACTGAGGAAAAGCCCTTCGATATAGTTGCGGCGGTAGAATTCGACGGTCAGCTCAACCAATTCGTCCGCGGTGAGCGTGGCGCGGCGGATGTCGTTCGTGCGGCGGTTGATGCAGTAGGCGCAGTCGTAGATACAATGATTGGACAGCATGATCTTCAGCAGCGACACGCACCGCCCGTCCTCCGTGAAGCTGTGGCAGATGCCCCAGCCCGCAGCGCTGCCCGTCATGCCGGGCTTATTGCGCCGCGTGGTACCGCTCGAAGAGCACGAAACGTCGTATTTCGCACTCTCCGCCAACACCGTCAGCTTTTCCAATACCGATTCTTTCATTCCTCTGCGTAGCCGGAGTTCTGGTTCCCTCACGTCCATCGCAAAGTTAAAAAATTATTCTTTAAAAATACAATTATTGTATTAATAATGTTCAAAAAATTAAGGCGACCCGCAATGGAGCCGCCTTATGGATTGGATAGATGATGCGATCGTTTAGTTGCAACCGCAACCTCCGCTGCTGCAGCCTTCGTCCGAACAGTCGTCGCCGCAACCGCATCCGCAACCCCCGCTCATGGCCTGGAGGTCTTCGGGCGAGAGTTCGCGCACACCCACCACTTCGCCTTCGAAGTTGAGGGTTTTGCCGGCCATCGGGTGGTTGAAGTCCATCACGACGCTCCCGGCGTTGACTTCTTTGATCGTGCCGACCATGCGGTTGCCCTGGTTGTCGCTCATCGGCAGTTGGTTGCCTACGGTCAGAAGGCCTTCTTCGATGGCTCCGTCGATCATGAACACGCTGCTGGGCAGTTCCACTACCGCGTCCGGGATCAGTTCGCCGTAAGCGTCGGCAGGAGCGAGCGTGAAAGCGAATTTACCGCCTTTTTCGAGGCCCGCGAGGTGGCTTTCGAACGTCGGCAGCAGGAAGCCCATGCCGAACGGGAATTCCAATGGCGTGCCTACAGGTACGTTTTCAACCTCTTTGCCGTCGACGGTCAGGGTATAGCTGATGGATACGAATGAGTTTTCTCCGATTTTCATTTTATTGAAGTGTTTATTAGTTTGCGTATGGTTAAAAACGAAGCGGAGGGGTCCGATATTGCGTGTTGCTCTTCGGACTCCTTCGTTTCGTGAAATCCAGTGTTCCGGGGCTATTCCTCGAAGCCCGCGCAGGTGCAGACCAGGTTACGGTCGCCGTAGCCGCCGTCGATCTTCGACACGTAGGGGAAGAACTTGTCCGGCGCCACCCAGTCCAGCGGGAAGGCGGCCTGGCGGCGGGTATAGGGGTGTGCCCACTCGTCCCCGGCGATCTCGACGGCCGTGTGCGGAGCGTTCTTCAGCAGGTTGTCGCCCGCTTTGACTTTCTCGTCCGGCGAAGCGGCCAGCGCTTCGCATTCGCGCTTGATGCTGACCATTGCCTCGATGAAACGGTCCATTTCTGCCTTGGGTTCGCTCTCCGTGGGCTCGACCATGAACGTGTCGTGCACCGGGAACGAAAGCGTCGGGGCGTGGAAACCGTAGTCCATCAGCCGGCGTGCCACGTCCGCGCACTCCACGCCGTACGCCGAGCGGAAGTTCTGCAGGTCGAGGATCATCTCGTGGCCCACGCGGCCGTTCTCGCCCGAGTAGAAGGTGCGGTATTCCCCGGCCAGGGCCGAGGACATATAGTTGGCATTGAGGATGGCGGTCTCGGTCGAGCGGCGCAGGCCTTCCTCGCCCAGCATTTTGATGTAGGCGTAGGTGATCGGCAGGATCATGGCGCTGCCGTAGGGCGATGCCGAAACGGCGGTGATGCCGTCCGCGCCGCCGGTTTCGACCACGGAGTGCGAGGGCAGCAACTCGGCCAGGTGGGCGGCCACGCAGATCGGGCCTACGCCGGGACCGCCGCCGCCGTGGGGCATGCCGAAGGTCTTATGCAGGTTGAGGTGGCAGACGTCCGCACCGATGAAACCGGGATTCGTGAGGCCCACCTGGGCGTTCATGTTGGCGCCGTCCATGTAGACCTGGCCGCCGGCTTCGTGCACGGCGTCGACGATCTCGCGGATGCGGCTTTCGAATACGCCGTGCGTCGAGGGATAGGTCACCATCAGGCAACTCAGTTCGTTGGCATGTTCGGCGGCTTTGGCTTTGAGGTCCTCCACGTCGATATTGCCGTTGTTGTCGCAGGCCACGATGACGATCTTCATCCCGGCCATGGCGGCCGACGCGGGGTTGGTGCCGTGCGCCGACGAGGGGATCAGCACCACGTTGCGGAAGCCCTGCCCGCACTTCTGGTGGTAGGCGCGGATCACCATCAGGCCGGCGTATTCGCCCGCCGCGCCCGAGTT
>JAVBNK010000075.1:0-4281 GCA_031551595.1 Rikenellaceae bacterium
GAAGCACGCAGGGCCGAACGAAAAGGCATCCCGGCCGCCGGCGAGATGCAACCCGGGGACGAAGCGCTGCCGGACCAAACCGCACCCGTGAAAGAGCCTGCGCCGGAAACCTCTCCGGACACCGTGCCCGCGACGCCCGAAGCACCCGAAATGCCCGCGCAGCCGGAGGAACCGGCCGCGCCCGAACCGCCAATAACAGAATAACCATGGAAACCGAATCGACACGCCAGCTCAAAGTAGGCCGGCAAATACAAAAAGACCTCAGCGAAATATTCCTGCGCGAAGCCGCCGGATTATTCCCCGGGGTGATGGTTTCGGTCACCGTCGTGCGGGTCAGCCCCGACCTGGGGTTCGCCAAGGTGTTCCTGAGCGTATTTCCCTTCGAAAAACGCGGCCAGGTGCTCGCCGCCATCGAGAAAAACGCCAAACCGATACGCATGGCCCTCGGCCGGCGGATCAAAAACCAACTCAAGTCCGTTCCCGAACTGGCCTTCCATATCGACGACTCCCTCCAGTATATCGAAAACATCGACTCCCTGCTGAAGGAATGATAATACCGTTTACCCGAGGCTCGTTTTTGTCCCCTTTTATAAAAGAGAACCGGAATTTTCTTAGGAACGAGGGCAGAGGCTGCCTGCAGGCTTTGCCGGGTGACGACAGAAAATCATGCAATAAGACTTCGTCGACAACGGCGTTTCCCGATCCAAAGCAGTAAGCCAATGCGAGGTAAATCATTGGATACGCAGCATCCTCAAAAGTTCTTTGGTTCTTTCTTGTAAGAAAGAGCAGAAATAAACCTCACGCAAATGTTATCATCCTTATTTGCCCGGCGGTATGTGGTATCGCGCAAGTCGCACTCGGTGATCAACCTGATCTCGGGGGTGAGTGCGTTCGCGGTGTCGGTGCCTGTGGCGGCGATGGTGATCCTGTTGTCGGTGTTCAACGGGTTCGAGGGGTTGGTGCGGAGCATGTACAACGATTTCGACCCGGACATGATGGTCTACCCTTCCACGGGCAAGACGTTCGCCGTGACGGACAGCCTCGACAGGGCGCTCATGGCCGTGGAAGGGGTGGCGGAACGTTCTTACATGGTGGAGGACAACGCGATGGTCGAGTACCGCGGCGGGCAGTATATCGTCACGCTGCGGGGTGTGGACTCGATGTACGCACAGGTGGTGCCGGTCGAAAAAATGATGTCGGGCGGGGAGTATAAGCTCATGCACGGCGACATCGAACAGGCCGTGGTGGGCCGCGGGGTGGCCTACGACCTGGGGGTGAATCCGCAGCTGTTCGAATCGATGCACTTCTACGCCCCGCGGCGGGGAGGGTTCAGCGCGATGATCCCGGTGGACAGCTACCGGCGCGAAAGCCTCATCCCGGCGGGAATGTTCGCCCTCGACGCGCAGACCGATTCGAAATATGTGATCGCCCCCGTGTCGTTCGCGCGCAGGCTGTTCGACTATCCGGACGCGGCGACCTCCGTGGCGGTGAAACTCGCGCCGGGGGCCGATCCCGGCAAAACCCGCGCACGCATCTCCGCGGCCCTGGGCGACGATTTCCGCCCGCTAACCCGCTACGAGCAGAAGGCGTCGCTGTATAAGATCATGCGTTACGAGAAGTGGAGCATCTTTTTGATCATCGCGCTGGTGCTGGTGATCGCGTCGTTCTCGGTGATCGGGTCGCTGGTGATGCTGGTGATCGACAAGCGCGACGATGTGCGTACGATCGTGGGCATGGGCGGCACGGTGCGCCTGGTGCGCGGCATCTTCGTGCGCGAGGGCATGTACATCACCGGGGCCGGGGCCGTGCTGGGCATGATGGTGGGCGTGGGTTTCTGCCTGCTGCAGCAACACTACGGGCTGATCCGCATCCCGGCCGAAACCTTCCTGGTGGACAGCTATCCGGTCGTGCTCAAAGCCGCCGACCTGGCCGCCGTGGCCGTGCTGTTCATGGCCGTTAGCTGGCTTATCTTCGAATCCACCGTACGGGGCATGGTCCCGAAAAGCATCCTGAGGATATGACGCCTCGGGTCCGCTTTGCGGACCCGACAGCCCGAAGCCGCGCCACTCGGAGGGCTGCGGCATGAATGTTTTGCCGCTCCGCCGGCTTCGGTCTGAAAATATAGAATCTTAAAATACACAACGGTTTGAAAACACATCTAATCATACTGCTGGCCGTTGCGGCCGCCGTCGCCGGATGCTCGCGCCCGCGCGAGATCCCGGATGACAAACTCCAGGCGATCTTCTCCGATATCTTCCTGGTCAACGCCTATACCAACACCCACCACATGCTCCTCGACAGCATGGATATCTATTCGCCCGTGCTGGAGCGGTACGGCTACAAGCCGCGCGACCTGGCCTACACGATCCGCCACTTTTCGACGCGCAAAAGTTCGCGCCTGTCGGACATCATCGACCGCTCGGTCGAGGCGCTGACCAAAGAATACGACTACTACGCCTACCGCGTGGGGGTGCTCGACACGATCGACAACATCGCCCGGCGGCGCTTTGCCGACACGGTCTACCGCGACACGCTGATCCGGGTCACCTCGCTGCGTGACACTTCGCGGCTCCGCATCCGCATCCCCGCCCGGGAGGGGCAGTACACGATCTGGTACGCCTACACGATCGACTCGCTCGACCGCGGGGGACAACGCGCGAACCACACGGTCACCGACAGCACGGGACGGCAACTGGCCGCACGCACGAACTGGATGCGCCGCGACCGGAGGGGCACGTTCAGCGCCACGCTCGACGCCCCGGCCGAAGCGTCGGGGCTCGACCTGCTGCTGGGCGACTACAGGGGCGAGAATAAGTCGCCCCGCCTGCGGATCGACTCGCTGGTGGTGGTGTACTACCTTCCCTTGAAACAAGCCCTGGACTCGCTCACGCGGTCGATCGTCGACTACAAACTGCTCATAGATGGAAAGGAATACAGCCGGGCGGCCGCGCCGGATAGCGTCGCACTGCGCATTGACCCCCCGCGGATGGGTGCGGGACGCGATACTCTCCGTTGACGCCCAAGGCACCATCACCGACATCACCGCCACGGACGCCGGGGTGGATGCGCTGCCGGGGGTGGAGTTCTATGCGGGGTTGCTGATCCCGGCAATGGTCAACGCCCACTGCCACCTGGAACTTTCGGCCATGTGCGGACGGATCGCTCCGGGCGGCGGATTCGCAGGGTTCGCACGCTCGATGGCCTGCACGCGCCGCGACGTGCCCGAACGCGCGGCGGCCATCGCCCTCCAGGACGCCCGCATGTGGCGGGAAGGCATCGGCGCCGTGGCCGACATCTGCAACGGCGATTCTACGTTCAGTGTAAAATCGCACAGTCCCATAGAATATTTGTCCCTGCTGGAGCTTTTCGGGCTTCATGCGGTTTCGGCGGCGCCGTTGGCGGCTTTGGAGAAAGAGGCCCGCAGGCTCGGCCTGCGCCACGGGGTGACGCCGCATTCCACATATTCGCTTCAACCTGCGGCATTTGCCGATGCGGCGGCCGGCGATGCATCCGTGCCGCTGTCGGTGCACTTCATGGAAAGCCCCGGCGAGGCGGAGCTGTTCGCAGGGCACGGTGAGCTGCACGATTGGTACGCCTCGCAGGGTATGCAGGCGGATTTCCGCGGTTTCGGCTCGCCCGCGGAGCGTATCATCGCCCAAATCCCCGCCGACAGGTCCGTCATGCTGGTCCACAACACCTGCATCACCGGGCGGGACATCGACCTGCTCACCGCGCACTTCGGCGACCGCGTGACGTTCGTGCTTTGCCCGCGCTCGAACGCCTGCATCACGGGTTTGCAGCCTCCCGCGGAACTCCTGCGGCGCAAAGGCGTGCGCATCGCCCTGGGCACCGATTCGCTGGCTTCCAATGATTCGCTTTCGATGGTCGAAGAGATGAAAATGCTGCCCGGCGTGCCCCTGGAAGAGCTTTTGGGCTGGGCGACTGCGGGCGGGGCCCGGGCCCTCGGCCTGGGCGACCGCTACGGCTCGCTCGAAACGGGCAAGGCCCCCGGCATCGCCCTGCTCACAGGCATCGACTGGAAGCACATGACGCTCCTGCCTCACGCCTCAGCCCGCCGGCTCGTGTAACCAACCCATGTTTTTATTTACACGATCCCCATTTTTGCAATTTTCACAAAAAAGTTGCACCAAAGATTTCAGTGAAAACTTATGTTTCCACAAAATTTTTGGTGCACCTGTGTTGACGCATGCATAAAAGTACGGCGTCCCCCTTGCGGCCCGGCATAGGCTGTGGACCCCCGCTCCGTAGCGACGACTCTTG
>JAVBNK010000203.1:0-5090 GCA_031551595.1 Rikenellaceae bacterium
GTCCGAAGCCATGAAACGGCGTGCGGGACCTGCGCTGGCCACTTTGTAGCTGACCGTGTCGGTTTTCCCGCCGCCGACGGGATCGACCGCACTGCGTTCGCCGCGGATGATGTAGATGAACGCCCCGGCGAAGATGGCCGTCAGCAGGATGATGACCACCCCCTTGACATTCAGCAGCCCGAGCACCGAAGCTTCGCCTTCGGCGGCGATCACGTCGCGGCGGAACGGGGCGCTCAGGACGAAAGCCCCGACGATAATGAGCAGGATCGCCCCGATGACGATCAGTCCGATGGTGTACAGCGTAGGGGTCATGGCAGCCGGGATTATACGGCAAATATACGAAATTTCAATAATATATCCACAGCAACACCGGTTTGGCGGATTTTTGCATCATCGAGTCGACCGCGGCCATGGCGCTGTCCGAGATCACCGGGCAGCCCAGGCTCCATCCCATCGGCAGGTGAAAAGGATGGATCTCCACGTCGGGCACCGGGCTGAACGAATGCAGCACCACGATACGTTCGAAGGCTTTGTCGTTCGTCGGCTCCAGCCCGTGCATCTTGTAGTGGACGTGGATGCCCCAGTTGCTCCACGAGCGTGCGCCGAGGCGGTATTTCCCGAGCGAGGTGCAGTTGCTGCCGGGCACGTTGCTGAAGACGGGTTTGGCTCCGGTGCCGCCCTGCCCGCACCCGTGGCAGCAAAGCGACGAAAGCGCCGCCGCCCCCTTCCGGAAATCCCATACCCACATCCGTTTGCGGCCCGAGTGGACGCCCATGTCCGCCAGCAGGCAGAAATCGGTGTTCATCCCCTTTGCCCGGCAATAGGCGAGGGCCGAGTCGGCTTTCGCACGCAGCCTTCCGGCGGTTTGCGGCGAAGGCGCATCCTGCCCGGCCGCCAGGCAAACCGCCCCCGCCAGCAACGGCAGTATGAAAAAGATCAGTTTCCGCATAGCGTATTATTCCGGTCTTGTATCCCTGTAGAAATCCGAATTGATATTGATATTCAGTCGTGCTTTACCCGGCTTGCCTTTCCTGTAATAAACCTGCACCTCGGACCCTTTTTCAAACCATCGGGAAAGGGATTCCGCATGGCGCGTCTTGCCGTATGTGATGCCGTCCACCGTGTAGGAATAGCGGATGGTATACCTCTTCACCACCTGACCGCCCGAACGCGTCTGCACTATGCCCGTCATGGATTCGATATCGTCGATCCGCCCGACGGTCGCAGCCCATTGATCATTGGGCATCGTTTCAAACCGGTGGATATCCTCCGTCGCCAGAAAACCGATGAACGCCAACAAACAGACGAACACGGTCATCGCAATCATCATCGTTATGACCGACTTGCGGTCCCATTTTACGGGAGACCGGTTCTTTCGGGATTCCTCGTAGAGCTTTTTCTGCTTTTCGCGCCTTGTCGTCATCCCTTTTTATTAACGTTCCCCCAGCGGCGGCGGCACGATGGCGCCCATGTCGAAATCGCCCCAGCGTTCGGCCACCGTGTCCAGGACGGCCAGAAGTTCGTCCGTGTCGAGAAGCGTCACCAATTGCATACGCGTAGACTTGAAATCCGGCAGCCCCTTGAAGTAGTTCGAAAGGTGGCGCCGCATTTCCAGCACCCCCGTGCGTTCGCCCTTCACCTCCACCGACTTGAGCAAATGCTCCCTGGCGATCTCCACCCGCTCCCGCACCGAAGGCTCGGGCAGCAACTCGCCCGTCGAGAGGTAGTGCCTCACCTGCCGGAAGATCCACGGCCGGCCGTAGGTCGCCCGGCCGATCATCACCCCGTCCACGCCATACTCCGCAAACGCCCGTACGGCATCCTGCGGCGAGCAGATGTCGCCGTTGCCGATGATCGGGATCGTGATGCGCGGGTTGGCCTTCACGCGCCCGATGAGCGTCCAGTCGGCCTGGCCTTTATACATCTGGTTGCGGGTGCGCCCGTGGATCGTCAGCGCGGCGATGCCCGCGTCCTGCAGCCGTTCGGCGATCTCTTCGATGTTTTTGGAGTCCTCGTCCCATCCCAGGCGCGTTTTGACCGTCACTGGGGTGTGGACAGCCTGCACTATCTGTTTCGTCATTTCGACCATCAGTGGCACGTCGCGCATCATGCCGCTGCCCGCGCCGCGCCCCGCGATCTTTTTCACGGGGCAGCCGAAATTGATGTCGATCACGTCCGGGTGCGCACTCTCGGCGATGCGTGCCGATTCGACCATAGGCTCGATCAGGTGGCCGTAGATCTGGATGCCCACCGGCCGCTCCGCCTCCGAAATGTCGAGCTTGGCCAACGATTTGGCCGCGTCGCGTATCAGTCCGTCCGAGGAAATGAATTCCGTGTAGACCATGTCCGCCCCGAACCGCTTGCACATATGCCGGAACGACGGGTCCGTCACATCCTCCATAGGCGCCAAAAACAACGGCTGCACGCCCAAATCCGATTCACCTATCTTCATCCGGCAAAGGTAATATTATTCGAACGTTCCGGCAACAAAGGGCGCCACTGGCAAAAAGCGAGGGCAGAACCGGATGGATGCGGCCCTGCCCTCGCTTCCGGGGCATATTACACACGACGCCTTGCGTCGTTTAATCCCTGAGCGCAAAATACCCCGCCGCTTTGGTTACCTGTGCATGGCATGCGCGGCCCGGCATAGTTCGCAGGCGACCTTTGCTTTCGCCCGCATCGTCGGTAGCTGCGATCCTACCCCTATCTCCCGTAGCTGCGGGAGCGAAATCGGAGATTTCGGACCGCGGGAGATGGCGATTGCCTCAGGCAATTGCAGCAATATCCCGTAGCTTCAGTTACCCATGCTACCCATGGGTTTCCTCCTCGCGGCCCGGTATAACTCAAGTAAACTCGGCCCTGCCCTCGCTCACAGCGTCGGTTGATGCGGGGGTATTTAGTCTTTCAGTTTGGCGGAGAGGAATTCGCGGTTCAGGCGTGCGATGTGGGCGATGGAGATCGCCTTGGGGCATTCCGCTTCGCAGGCGCCGGTGTTGGTGCAGTTGCCGAAACCTAGCTCGTCCATTTTGGCCACCATCGCTTTGGCGCGGCGCGCACCTTCGACCTTGCCCTGCGGAAGCAGCGCCAGCGACGATACGCGGGCCGATACGAACAGCATGGCCGAGCCGTTCTTGCACGTGGCCACGCAGGCGCCGCAACCGATGCAGGCTGCTGCGTCCATGCTCTCGTCCGCGGCGTCCTTCGGGATCGGAATGGCGTTGGCGTCGGGCACCCCGCCCGTGTTCACCGAGATGAAACCGCCGGCCTGGAGGATCTTATCGAACGCGCCGCGGTCCACGGCCAGGTCCTTGATCACGGGAAAGGCCGCCGAGCGCCACGGCTCGATGGTGATCGTGTTGCCGTCCTTGAATTTGCGCATGTGCAGCTGGCAGGTGGTGATCTCGCTGTCGGGGCCGTGCGCGTGGCCGTTGATGTGCAGCGAGCACATCCCGCAGATGCCTTCGCGGCAGTCGTGGTCGAACGCCACGGGCTCCTTGCCTTCGTGGATCAGGTTGTTGTTGAGGATGTCCAGCATCTCGAGGAACGACGAATCGGGCGACACGTCGTCGATCGGATAGGTTTCGAACCTCCCTTTGGCCTTGGGGTTCGGCTGGCGCCATATTTTTAATTTCAGGTTCATAGACTTCAACTATTTATCTTTAAACAAATCCCCGTATATCGAAAGTTTACATCCTGCGGCTGCGGGGGCGGCGGCTAAAAGTCGCCGGGCTGCTGGACGTAAGACTGCATCGCAGTCTTTTCCTCCTTATCGTTCGGCACAGTTCAAATAAATTTGACTCTGCACTCATTCTTGCGCCGGTTGACGATCCGATGGGATCGCCCTCTTTCCATGACCGGCTACTCCTTGTAATTACGCTGCGACGGGTGGACGGTTTCGAACACGAGGTTTTCCTGGTGCATGGCCGGTTCGCTGTCCGCGCCGGTGTACTCCCACAGCGCGGCGTAGAGATAGTTCCTGTCGTCGCGCAGCGTTTCGCCGTCCTCGGTCTGGTACTCCACGCGGAAGTGGCCGCCGCACGACTCATTGCGGTTCAGCGCGTCGCGGGCCATCAGTTCGCCCGTTTCCAGGAAATCGGCCAGGCGCAGCGCCTTTTCGAGCTCCTGGTTGAACTCGTCGTTCGTGCCGGCCACTTTCACGCCCGTCCAGAACTCCTTGCGCAATTTTTGGATCTCCCCGATCGCTGTGGTCAGGGATTCTTTCGAGCGGGCCATGCCCACGTTGTTCCACATGATCAGGCCCAGCTGCTTGTGCATTTCGTCGACGGTCTTTTTACCGTTGACCGAAAGCAGCCTGGCGATCTTCTCGCGCACGGCCTTTTCGCTCTCTTCGAAAGCTTTGGTCGCGGTATCGACTTTTTTGTCCTGGATATGGTGCGAGAGGTAGTCGCCGATGGTGTACGGCAGCACGAAATAACCGTCCGCCAACCCTTGCATCAGCGCCGACGCCCCCAGGCGGTTGGCGCCGTGGTCCGAGAAGTTGGCCTCGCCGATGGCGTAGAGCCCCTCGACGCTGGTCATCAGGTTATAGTCCACCCAGATGCCGCCCATGGTGTAGTGCACCGCGGGATAGATCATCATCGGCTCGTCGTACGGGTTCACGTCGACGATCTTTTCGTACATCTGGAACAGGTTGCCGTAACGCTGTGCGATCACGTCGCGGCCCAGCCGCGCGATGGCGGTCGAGAAGTCGAGGAACACTGCAAGGCCGGTTTCGTTCACGCCGAAGCCTGCGTCGCAACGCTCCTTGGCCGCACGCGAAGCCACGTCGCGCGGCACCAGGTTGCCGAAGGCCGGATAGCGGCGCTCCAGGTAGTAGTCGCGGTCCTCTTCCGGGATCTGCGAGGCTTTCAACGTCTTGGCGCGAAGGCGCTCGACGTCCTCTTTCTTTTTGGGCACCCAGATCCGGCCGTCGTTACGCAGCGACTCGGACATGAGCGTGAGTTTCGACTGCTGGTCGCCGTGCACGGGGATGCAGGTCGGGTGGATCTGCGTGAAGCAGGGGTTTGCGAACAGCGCACCCTTTTTATAGCACTGCCATGCGGCCGAGCCGTTCGAATTCATGGCGTTCG
>JAVBNK010000189.1:0-4411 GCA_031551595.1 Rikenellaceae bacterium
TGGTGTAATCCTCTTGTGTAAAAACTTCGGTCATGTTCATATGCATCACCATGGCCACCATCAGCGCTACGGCGAACACCATCGCCACGTCGAACAGGTTGACCACCACGCTCAACGGATCGGTATCTTCCCCGCCGCTGAATTTGCTTATCCTGCGCCGCGGTTTCATCGCTCGCCGGTGTTGGAGGCCAGCAGGCGGGCCACATAGTCGAGGTTGTTCGCCTCCTTGGCGTCCCAGCGGTTCTTGAATTGCAGGGTCACCAGGCCGATGGCGCTCACTACAAGGCCCACGACCGTCGTGGCGAACACCACCTGCATGTTATAGGCCATGCCCGAGATGTCGCCTGTCGAGAGGCCCACCAGCGCCGGGCTCATGGCGATCAGCGTGCCGATCAGTCCGAGTACCGGTCCCATTTTAGCCAGCAGTTTTGAGGTGGCGATGTCTTTTTCTGCGTCGTTCTCGAATTTAGAGATCATGTAGTCGCAGTAAACTTCGGTGCGGGGGGCGGCCAGCAGGTCGCGCAGGTAGCGCATGAACAGCGAATTGTCCTTTGCAGGCAGCGATGCGGCCAGTTCGCCGACGGTGCCCGGAGTGAGGTCCTTGATGCGGAAGCCGAGTTGGCGGTCGTTGCTGCGCTTGGCCATGAATTGGTTGTAGAAGCTGCCCAGCAGGAGCAGCGACCGGCCGAAAAGCGCCAGCAGGATGATGATATCCGGGATCAGCAGGCTGTTGGCGACCCAGAAGAGGGTTTTCGAGATAATTTCCATTTATTTCAATATTTTATTCATTCAAAGGTTACATGCCCCGCCGTTCAGGGCGATACTCCATATTGCGTCCCGCGGCTGCGGGGTGCGCCAAAGGCGCAGGCCGCGGGATGCTGCGAACGCCCGCGGGCGTTCGCAGCCTTGTCAATGCCCCGCAGCTTTGCGGCGGGACGGGTGATCCGTTCGTTTTCTCCATTTGAGCTTGTTCCAGGCCGCTCCCGCCAGGAATGCAGCGGCGAACAACAGTGCGGCGGCCGAGAGCATCCGCCAGTCGGCGGGGTGTTCGACGGCAGCGTAGGCGACGTTGCCGTTGACGGTCGAGATAAGTCCCAGTACGCATGCGAAAAGGCTCGCCAGGAAATGCACTTCGAGGCGGAAGTCCTTTTCGGGCAGCAGGGTTTTCACCGCATAACGCAGCAGGGGGAATCCGGCGGCCACGATGGCGGCCACGGCCCATCCGGTGGTTTGAAAATCGGTGCCGGGCATGCGGTATATGGCCTGCGTGAGCAGGTAGAACAGCACGGGAAAGACCAGAAGGCTTACGTACCATTGTAACGTCCGCCCCCAGCGCGAAAGCATGCCTCCGTAAATTTTCCGTGAAGCCAGGAAACACCAGGCCAGGCAGAGGGCGGCTTCCAGCGTCACCAGCACGGCCATGTCCTGCATCACCCGGCGGTCGGCGAGAAAATCGGCCAGTTGGGTTTTGGACTGCCCGGCCGCCGCCGGAACGGCCGCCACGACGAAGGCTGCGCACACCGCCCCGAAGATCGCCGCCTGCCACCATCGCCAGAAACTGAGCTTGAGGGCGCAGTTGACGACGATGAAGAGCATCAGTATCCGGATGACGACTTCCATTACCGCGCACGTTTTTTCCTCAGCGCCACGAGCAGCGCCACGAACGCGGCGATTACCGCAGCGCCGATCCACAAGCCGTTGAGCGACATCTTCTCCCCTTCGGTTCCCTGCGGCTCCTTTTTGAGTACCATGCCGCCGGACGAATTGACGTCCTGCGACTGGCGCATCCGGGCGATCTGTTGTTTGTATTCCGTCGCTGCGGGGGCTTTCTGTGCGATGAAATCCTGCAATCTGACGTTGCCGCCTGCGAATCCCGATCCCGACGGGCCGAATTCCTCCACCAACGAGGTGTGCAACGAGGCCAACGCCGTAAGTTGTTGTTCCGAAGCCTGCCACATCCCCTTTCGGGCGGTTTCCATCATCACGGCGGTGATCTCCTGCATGGCGGCGGGGTTCTCGCGGCGGTAGAAGTCCTGCACACCCAGGCCGAATTTATCCTGCACGAAAACGTCGTAGATGCCGTCCCACATTTCCCGGTCGATCACGTCGGGCTTCATCACATTCCATCCGTAGGTGTTGGTCACCACCTCGGTGATCTGCGCGGCGGACGAGGCTCCGCCCTTCATCACCTCTTTGATATAGTTGGGGTTGAAGATCGTCGAGCGCGACTCCACGCCGATGGCCTCTTTGAGTTCCTGCATCCGCACGTTGTTGCGGTTGCGGTAGTCCGCAAAGTAGGCGTCGGGGTCCTTGCCCGTCACCTCGCGCACGGCCAGGTTCATCCCCCCCATGAATTCGTAGACGTGGTCGAGGCTCAGCGCTCCCCATGTGTTGCTTTGGCGCGGTTGTACCACCACGTCCGTATTGTGCAGCACGGCCCGCAGCAGCCCTGCCTGGAAAGTGCCCCACTGCTTGTCGTCGCCGTACACCGCGCCCATGTTGTTGAGGTAGGTTTCGGCGACCTGCCGCTCGTCCTCCCACTGGTCGCCGCCGGTGACCATGCCCTGGATGCCGGTGCCGTACATGCCGTTCAGGCCGCCGAACACACGCCGGGTCGACATCTCGCGGGCTTCGCTCGGGGCGATGCCCTGTTCGACGAGCCGGCGCTCGACTTCGACCGTGCTTCCGGCCACATAGTTGCCGAATTTGTCGTCCGCGGAGGATGCGGCCATTTCCACGGCGCGAGAGATGAGTGCCAGCCGCGAGGCCGCCAGGTCGCGCAGCTGGCCCGAGGTCTGCACCACCACGTCGATGCGCGGACGGCCCAACTCTGCCGACGGGATCAGTTGCAGGTCGGACACGCGCCCGAAAGCGTCGCGCACGGGCTCGACGCCCAACATATAAAGCACCTGGGCGATGGTCGCTCCTTCGGTTTCGATGAACTCGCTGCTCCAGAGCGTATAGCTCACTTTGCGCGGATACTCGCCGTGCTGCTTCCGGTATTGCTCCAGCGTCGCTGCCGCCAACGACACGCCTTTTTCCCAGGCGCGCTCCGAGGGAGTGGCCTCGGCGTTGACCGCATACAGGTTGCGTCCCGTGGGCACGGCCTGCGGATTGGCTACGGCGTCGCCGCCGGATGAGGGCGCCACATAACCGCCCGAAAGCGCATTGAGCAGCGAACGCATTTCGATCTCGGGGCTCTGTTCGAGGGCGTTTTTATAGGCTGCGATATTGAGGATGGTACGTCGCGCTTCGGCGACGGCCCGGGCCCATTGCTTTTGTTCCGGGGTATATTCGGGAGTTTTCAGGTCCTGCATGGCCGCGGCCATCGACGACGGTTTTTTCCCTTCAGAAGCCTGTGCGGGTTTTCCACCGCCTGTATTCTC
Organism: Rikenellaceae bacterium; assembly: GCA_031551595.1. Lineage (GTDB taxonomy): Bacteria > Bacteroidota > Bacteroidia > Bacteroidales > Rikenellaceae > JAVBOW01. Next base: position 3,387 of record JAVBNK010000189.1, read on the forward strand.
CGGCTTTTTACCGGTCTTCGGTATCCACGCCGGATGTCCGCCCGAAACGGGTTTTTTCCCTTCGGCTTTGGGCGGGTCGCGCGGCACGGTCGGACGGGGACGGGCGGTGCCGATGGCCAACGCTTCATCCAACTCTGCGGCCGTGATGTCCGCCACGGCGCACACCAGCGCATCGTCGGCCTTCTGCCCGGCGAGTACCCGGGCGACAAGCGCCTTGGCCGGGTTGAGGTAACGGGATGTGAAGAATGCCTTGTTTTTAAGTTGCGCTTCGCTCACCCGTCCGCGCTGGCGGTCAAGGGCCGAAAGGCTGTACGCGATCGGGTCGGCGCTCATTGCCGCGACCGACGAGCGGACCTTATCGGCAGAGTAGGGCACCCCGGCGGTGTAGAGCTGTCCGGTCATGTTTTCGTTGGCGATCTCCTCTGCGACGTTGTCAATGCGGGCGAGATCATCCTCCGTCTAAGGTGTTGGAATCAGGCTGTCCATACGCAGCTCGCGGTGCAGCCCCATCCCGACGGCCAGTTTCTTGACCGCAAGCGATGCGGCGGGTTTCGCATCCCCGGCCGCATCCCAATAGCGGCCGACCGCATCGCTGAGGCTTTTGAATTGCCCGCGCGTGCCCGATTCCATGAACGGAGGGGTAAGGTAGGATACCAAAGTGGCATAGGAGCGGCGTTTGGCCATCATACTCTCGCCCACGTTGCCGATCGTGTAGTAATAGAAATGGGGCAAGGTACCCACCAACCGGTCGGGCCAGTCGTTGCCCGAAAGGGCGACTTGTTTCGAAGGGGTGAATTCGAGGCTGCCGTGGGTACCGAAATGGAGCATCGCATCGGCGCCGAAACCGTATTCGGCCCACAGGTAGGCGGCGATGTAGGTGTGCGGCGGGGCGGTCCTGGCCCCGTGGACGATGGCGAAGGCGTCGCCGCCCAAGGCCGCCATCGGCTGCGGCAGCAGGGCGACGTTGCCCAGCTCGATGCGTGCCACGGCCAGGTAATCCTTGTCGGCCTTCCGCACGCTCATGT
>JAVBNK010000102.1:0-10264 GCA_031551595.1 Rikenellaceae bacterium
GGTGGTCACGGATCTTTTACGTCCCCAACATATGTAAAATCAAGATACGATGGAAAATAAATTGCAACAACTGACGCAGAAACTTTACGAGGAAGGGCTTGAAAAAGGACGCTCGGAGGCCGTGAAACTGGTGTCCGACGCCCAGGCCGAGGCCGGGCGCATCGTGGCCCGGGCGCAGGCCGAGGCTGCGAAAATCACGGAGGAGGCCGCCCGCAAAGCCGAGGAAACGGCACGCAACGCCCGCACCGAGATGTCGCTGGCCGTGCGGCAGAGCCTCGCCTCGCTGCGCGAGATGATCGGCGAGGCTGTATCGGCCCACACGTTGGAGGCTCCGGTGAAAGGGCTGTCGATGGACGCCCCGTTCGTGGGGGAGATGCTGATGGAGGTGGTGCGCCACTGGGCCGCCGCAGGGCAGGGACGCCCCGAACTGACGGCATTGCTCCCCGCCGCGATGCAGGAAAAATTCGAGCAGGCGCTCAAAGGGTCGCTGGCCGGGTTGCTGGCCGGGGGCGTGGAATTGAAGTATTCGGACGGCGTGCCGAGCGGTTTCCACATCGGGCCGCGCGACGGGGGCTACCATATCAGTTTCACGGAAGACGACCTGCGTGCGTTGCTGGAGAATTACCTGCGCCCGAAAACGGCGGAATTGCTTTACGCCGCTGAATAATGGCTCAATATTATTGCCTTGTCGCCAGCCTGCGCGACTACTCCCCCGGCGGCACGGAGAAGGATTTCGATGCCCTGGCCATCCGCGGATACGTGCGTGAGAACCTCACTGCGGACGATGCGCGCCTGCTCGATATGTTGTACACCTATAACGATATAGGCAACATCGTGAGCGTGGTGATGCGGGGCGAAAGGTTCGATCCGCTGGGTACTTTCACCCCCGGGGAGTTGCAGGAGGAGTTGCGCGAACCGGAGCGGCTGCCGGAGTACCTGCGCCGTATCGTGGCGGCTTATACCGGGTCCGCCGGGGATGAGGAGGTGGATACTTCGCGCCGCCTGGAAAACCTGCTTTACGAGGCCTATTACCGTGAAGCCGAGGCGTGCGGCAACCGTTTCCTGCGGGAGTGGTCGCGCTTCGACCGTACGCTGCGCAATATGTGCGCGGCGACGGCGGCACGGCGTGCGGGGCGCGACGCGGCGCAGGCCGTGGTGGGCGACGACGCCGATACGCAGGCCATCGCCCGCAACGCGGGGTCGGATTTCGGCCTGAAAGGCGAGTCGGATTATGCCGAAACGGTCAGCGCGATCCTCACCGATGAACTCAATTTAATGGAGAAGGAGCGGCGGCTGGATGCGCTGCGGCTGGCGTACGTCGACGAACTGACGGCATTCAGCTATTTCGATACGGATGCGGTGCTGGCCTACATGGTGCGCGTGAACATGGTACACCGCTGGCAGTCGCTCGATGCGGCTGCCGGGCGCGAGATGTTCGACCGCCTGCTTTCGGCTTTGGGCAAGGAGGGACGCATCGGCGGGCCGGGTGCGAACGAAGAAGATAAAAACAGGGAAGATATATGAGAACAACGGGAAAAGTTACGGGGATCATCTCCAATATTGTGGTCGTGCGTGCGGACGGGCCTGTGAGCCAAAACGAGATCTGCCATGTGGCGTTGGGCGGCGAGCGGATGATGGCCGAGGTGATCAAGGTGATCGGGGAGAATGCCTATGTGCAGGTGTTCGACTCGACGCGCGGGCTGCGCGTGGGCGACAGCGTCGAGTTTCAGGGCCACATGCTGGAGGTGACGCTCGGGCCGGGCATCCTGTCGCGCAACTACGACGGCCTGCAGAACGACCTGGAGAAGATGGACGGGCTGTTCATCCGCCGCGGTACGCGCACCGAGCCGCTCGATTTCGGCCGGGAGTGGGATTTTACGCCGTTAGCCGCGGCGGGCGATAAGGTCGGTGCGGGAGCGTGGCTGGGCGAGGTGCAGGAGCAGTGGATCAGGCATAAGATCATGGTGCCTTTCACGATGGAAGGTAATTATACGGTGACGGGCGTCGTCCCTGCGGGACGCTACAAGGTGACCGATACGGTGGCCGTGGTGACCGACCCGCACGGGCGCGAACACAACATCTCGATGATCCAGAAATGGCCGGTAAAGCAGGCCGTGAGGGCCTACCGCGAGAAACCGCGCCCGTTCCGGGTGATGGAAACCGGGGTGCGGGCGATCGACACGTTCAACCCTATCGCCGAGGGCGGTACGGGTTTCATTCCGGGCCCTTTCGGTGCGGGAAAAACGGTGTTGCAGCACGCCATTTCGAAGCAGGCCGACGCCGACGTGATCATCTTTATCGCCTGCGGCGAGCGTGCCAACGAGGTGGTGGAGATCTTTGCCGAATTCCCCCACCTGGACGACCCGCGCACGGGCCATAAGCTGATGGAGCGCACCACCATTATATGCAACACGTCGAACATGCCGGTGGCGGCGCGCGAGGCGTCGGTCTACACGGGGATGACCATCGGCGAATACTCCCGCGCGATGGGCCTGAAGGTGCTGATCCTGGCCGACTCGACCTCGCGCTGGGCGCAGGCGCTGCGCGAAATGTCCAACCGCCTGGAGGAACTTCCCGGCCAGGACGCTTTCCCGATGGACCTGCCGGCGATCATTTCGAATTTTTATTCGCGTGCCGGACTGGTGCACCTTCCGAACGGTCAGATGGGCTCGGTGACTTTCCTGGGGACGGTGTCGCCCGCCGGGGGTAACCTCAAGGAGCCTGTCACGGAGTCTACGAAAAAGGCCGCGAGGTGTTTTTACGCCCTGGCGCAGCAGCGTGCCGACTCGAAACGGTATCCCGCCATCGATCCGCTTGACAGTTATTCGAAATACCTGGAATACCCCGAGATCCGCGAATTTTTCGACCAGCGCATCGAGCGGGACTGGGTGGATAAGGTATACCGCGGCAAAACGATCGTCCAGCGCGGCAAGGAGGCCGCCGAGCAGATCAACATCCTGGGCGACGACGGGGTGCCGCTCGACTACCACGACCGTTTCTGGAAGAGCGAGCTGATCGATTTCGTGTTCCTGCAGCAGGACGCCTTCGACGCCACGGACGCCAACTGCCCCGTCGGGCGCCAGCAGTATATGTTCACGCTGCTGCTCGACATCTGCGGCCGGGAGTTCCGCTACGACGGTTTCGAGGATTGCGCGGGGTTCTTCAAGGAGCTGATCAACACGTTCCGGCAGATGAACTACGCGGAGTGGGGGAGCGCGAAATTCGACGGATACCGCGCCCGGATAGATAAAATATTGGCAGAAAAAGAACGATGATATGAACGTGTTCCAGAAGATATATACGCGCATAGACGACATCACCAAGGCTACGGTGACGCTGCGTGCGGCCGGCGTGGGCAACGACGAACTGGCGACGGTGGGCGGCAAGTTGGCCCAGGTCGTGAAGGTACAGGGCGAGCGGGTGACGCTGCAGGTTTTCGCAGGCACCGAGGGCATTGCGACCGACTCGGAAGTGGTCTTCCACGGCGAGCCGCCCACGCTGAACGTGGGCGACGAACTGGCCGGGCGGTTTTTCAATGCCTACGGAGAGCCGATGGGCGGCGGCCGCAAGATCGACGGGGAAAAACGCGAGATCGGCGGCCCGACGGTGAATCCTTTCCGCCGCGAACAGCCCTCGGAGCTGATCGCCACCGGGATTGCAGGCATCGACCTGAACAACACGATCGTGACGGGGCAGAAGATCCCGTTCTTCGCCGACCCCGACCAGCCCTATAACCAGGTGATGGCGATGGTGGCGCTCAGGGCCAAGGCCGACAAAATCATCCTCGGCGGCATGGGCATGACCAACGACGACTACCTGTTTTTCCGCCATGTGTTCGAGAACGCGGGGGCGCTGGACCGTATCGTCAGTTTTGTGAATACGACCGAGAACCCGCCGGTGGAGCGGCTCCTGGTGCCCGATATGGCGCTGACGGCGGCCGAGTATTTTGCGGCGGACAAGGGCGAGAAGGTGCTGGTGCTGCTCACGGACATGACGCTCTACGCCGACGCGCTGGCGATCGTGAGCAACCGCATGGACCAGATCCCGTCGAAGGACTCGATGCCCGGGTCGCTCTATTCCGACCTGGCGAAAATTTACGAGAAGGCGGTGCAGCTTCCCAACGGCGGCTCGATCACGATCATCGCCGTGACGACGCTCTCCGGGGGCGATATCACGCACGCCGTGCCCGACAACACGGGCTATATCACCGAGGGGCAGCTGTTCCTGCGCAACGACTCGGATACGGGAAAGGTGATCGTCGACCCGTTCCGTTCCCTCTCGCGCCTCAAGCAGCTGGTCATCGGCAGGAAAACGCGCGAAGACCACCCGCAGGTGATGAACGCCGCGGTGCGGCTCTATGCCGATGCGGCCAACGCCAAAACGAAGCTGGAAAACGGTTTCGACCTGTCGGACTACGACGAGCGGGCGTTGAAATTCGCCCATGAGTATTCGGAAAAACTGCTGGCGATCGACGTGAACGTCGGGATCGAAACGATGCTGGATACGGCATGGATGCTGTTTGCGAAATACTTCACGAAAGCCGAGGCGGCCGTCAAACAGGAACTGGTCGATAAATACTGGCCCGATAGCGACATGTAATGGCGATCAGATTCCAATATAACAAGACCTCGCTCGGGGACCTGGGGCGTCAGCTGAAGATGCGCCAGCGGGCCCTGCCTACGATCAAGAGCAAGGAATCGGCCCTGCGGCTGGAGGTGAAGAAGGCGCGCGACACGGCGGCCGAGTATGCCGCCAGGCTGGGGCGCCTGATGGAGGGCTACGACTATATGGTGGCGCTGTGGGGCGAATTCGACCCTACGCTGCTGCGTGTGGCCGACGTGGTGCTGAGCGAGCAGAAGATCGCCGGGGTGAAGATCCCGCAATTGGAGGAGATCCTCTTCGAGGAGCGCGACTACGACCTGTTTTCGTCGCCGGTGTGGTACGCCGACGGCATCGCGCTGCTGAAAGAGTTGGCCCGAGTGGGTATCGAGTACGAGTTCTGGATGCGCCGTGCGGAATTGCTCGACCATGCCCGCAAGAAAACCACCCAAAAGGTGAACCTCTACGAAAAGGTGCAGATACCGGGTTACGAGGAAGCCATATTGAAGATACGCCGCTTTCTGGAGGACGAGGAAAACCTCTCGAAAAGCGCCCAGAAGATCGTTAAAAACCGTCAGGAGGCCGCCGTATGATCGTACCGATGACCAAATACGACATTGTGCTCCACCATGCCTCGTACGGGGAATTCCTGGAGCGTTTGCGGGAGCTGGGGCTGGTGGATGTCACGACCACGGGTTGGGAACCCTCGGACGACGACCGTGCGTTGATGGCTGCCGTCGAGCAGGCCCGTAGGGCCGTCGCACGGCTGTCGGAGATGGAGCCGGAGCCCGGCGCCGAGCCCTATGCCACGGGGGCCGGGGCGATGGACGAATACCGCCGTATGACGGCCTCGGTCGAAAACCTCGCCGCGCAGGCCGCCCGCCTGCGCAAGGAGGCCGCCGAGACGCGTGTCTGGGGAGAGTTTTCGCCGGAGATTGTGGGACAGTTGTTGCTCGCGGGGGTAGGGGTGAGGTTCTATGCCGCCTATGAGCGCGATTTCGCCCGGCGGCGGGAGGAGTGGAGCGAACGTTACCATATCGAGCCGGTGGCTACGATCAATGGGATGGTCTATTTCGTGGTGCTGGCCCCGCCGCTGGCCGAAATAGACCTCGAAGCCCAGGAATTCCGCCTGCCGGAGTCGAGCTATACCGACCTGGAACGCCGGGCCGACGGGCTGGACCGCGAGGCGGAAGGGTTGCAGCGCGAGTTGGGCCGTGCGGCCGCCTCGTTGGATAAAATACGCGCCTATATGCAGGAGCAGGCCGGGCAGTTGGATTTCCTCCGGGTGAGCGGCAGCGGTCGCGGCGAGGCCGACGGGTCGCTGAAGGTGCTCGAAGGCTGGGCGACGCGCGAGAGCGCCGTGCAGGTGGATGCTTTCCTGGAATCGCAGCCCGGTGTGGTTTGCCTCAAATCGGCCCCCACGCCCGAGGACGATACGCCGGTGCTGTTGCGCAATAACAAATTCGCGCGGTTGTTCGAGCTGATCGGCGACCTCTATTCGCTGCCACGCTACGGGACGATGGACCTTACGCGCTATTTCGCGCCGTTCTACATGCTGTTCTTCGCATTCTGCCTGGGCGACGGCGGCTACGGACTTCTATTGCTGGCGGCGGGCTTGCTGCTTAAACTGAAAGGCGGGCCGAAAATGCAGCAGGCGGCCATGCTGACGATGCTGTGCGGCGGGGCGACGGTGGTGTTCGGCGTGCTCACGGCCTCATTCTTCGGCATAAAGTTCGGAGAGATACCTGCGTTTGCCGAGTGGCAGCGACGCGCCATATCCACCGATAACCTGTTTCCGATGGCGCTGGCGCTCGGCTTCGTGCAGCTGCTGTTCGCCATGGCGCTCAAGGCCGTGGCGCGGATCCGGCAATTCGGCTTCAAATACGCGCTTTCGACCCTCGGGTGGATCGTGGTGCTGCTGGCCGGAGGGGCGGCGTTCTGCCTGCCGGACCTCGGCGTGCCGTTCACGATGCAGTCGCCGGCTTTCCTGTGCGCCCTGGCGATGGGATTGCTGCTGATGCTGTTCGCCAATTCGCCGGGCAAGAACCCGCTGGTCAACTTCGGCAACGGGTTGTGGAACACGTATAACGACGTGATCGGTTTTGCGGGCGACCTGCTGAGCTATATCCGTCTGTTTGCGATCGGCATTTCGGGCGGTACGCTGGCGCTGGTGTTCAATGACGTGGCGTTCGGGCTCAGTCCCGATATCCCGGTGGTCAAACAGTTGGTGGTGGTGCTCATCCTGCTGATCGGCCACGGGATCAACCTGTTCATGTCCGTACTGAGCGCTTTCGTGCATCCGCTTCGTCTGACATTCCTGGAATTCTACAAGAATGCCGACTTCGACGGCACGCAACGGGCATTCACTCCTTTCCGGAAAAATAAATAACTCAATATAAAACGTTTAACTTAAAAAAACATTATTATGTCACCAATCTTGTTAGCTTATATCGGCGTTGCGATCATGGTGGGCGTGGCCGGCGTGGGCAGTTGCCTGGGCACGACCATCGCAGGTAACGCCGCCGTGGGCGCGATGCGGAAAAACCCCAAGGGTTTTTCCAACTACATGATCCTCTCGGCTATTCCGGGCAGCCAGGGCCTTTACGGTTTCGTGGGCTATTTCATCCTGAAGGACTTCCTGGTGCCGGAGATCACGATGTTGCAGGCTTCGGCGATTTTCGGGGTGGGCCTGATCCTCGGGCTGACGGGCGTGTACAGCAGCATACGCCAGGGGCAGGTCTGCGCCAACGGCATCTCGGCCATCGGCAGCGGCCATAACGTGTTCGTTAACACGCTGATCCTTGCGGCGCTTCCCGAATTGTACGCTATCCTGGGCGTAGCGGCAGTGTTCCTGGTGAGCCAGGCGATTTAATCTCTGAGGGTAAATTCCCCGCCGTTCGCGGCGATCATATTAAAATCTCCCGCGGCTGCGGGGGCGATGCGGAGCGTCGGGCCGCGGGATGTAAGCCTGCATTGCAGGCTTTCCTTTCACTACCCCGCAGTTTCAGTTACCTATGCTGCATATGGGTTTCCTCCTCGTGGCTCGGCATAACTCAAGTAAACTTGGTTCTGCCCTCGCTCGCAGCATCGGTTGCTGCGGGGTAGTTTAATGTGCGCATGATTTTAGAAAGGCCGCTGTTCCCGGATAGCGGCCTTTGCTATTTAATTCGTACCTTTGCAAAGGATGTGTCGCATTGCGCAACAATGCATAAGTCCCCGCGGCTTGCGCCTGACGGCGCCCCCTGTGCCGCGAGTTTAATAATATGATAAAGGACTGTGGCGAAGAGCGGAAAAATAGGCTTTCGGGATGCGGTGGCGGAGTATGAACGCCTGCGCGGGCAGATCGCTGCGCGTAAGTTTGCGCCTGTCTACCTGCTGATGGGCGAGGAAGGCTATTTCATCGACCAGCTGGCCGATCAGCTGGCCCGGACCGTGCTGACCGAGGCCGAGCGGGCGTTCAACCAGACGGTGGTCTACGGCAAGGACAGCGAGCCGGGTGCGGTGGTGAACCTCTGCCGCCAGATGCCGATGATGGGTAGCTTCCAGGTGGTCATCGTCCGCGAAGCGCAGCAAATCAAAAAGATAGACACGCTGGGCGTCTATACCAAATCGCCGTCGCCGACCACGATCCTCGTGCTGTGCCATAAGGAAAAGAACCTCGACAAACGGTCGCAACTCTATAAAAGCATCCATGAAAAAGGGGTGGTTTTCGAGTCGCCGCGCCCGTACGATAACGAGTTGGCGTCGTGGCTGGGCGGCTTCGTGCGCACGAAGGGATGCGAGATCGACCCCAAAGCGCTGCAAATGCTTACGGATCATCTTGGGGTGGATATTTCTAAGATATTCAATGAGTTGACTAAGCTGTTGACCTACCTGCCGGAGGGGACGAAGCGCATCACGCCCGACCACATCGAGCAGAATATCGGGATCAGCAAGGATTTCAATACGTTCGAGCTGACGCGGGCGATCTCGGGCGGCGACATGGCCCGCACGCTGATGATCGCCGACCATTTCGGCCGCAACCCGAAAGAGTATCCGCTGGTGGTGACGCTTTCGCAACTGTTCACCCATTTCCAGCGCGTGTTCGTGCTCAATTACCAGGTGTGGCTGTCGCGCCACCGCAACGTGCCGATGCCGGTGGAGGCCGAGTTGTGCCGTATGCTGAAACTGCCGTCGCCGTTCTTCCTGGGCGAGTACCGCCAGGCGGCCGCACGCTTCCCCAACCGCAAGGTGTTCCATGTGCTGGGCCTGATCCGCGAGTACGACCTGAAATCCAAGGGGATGAACGGCGGGGGCGCCGACGACGGCGAATTGCTGCGCGAGTTGCTGCTTAAAATATTCCTGTTGCCATGACCTATATCATCATTTTTGTGACCGCCGTGGTGTCGGTCCTCTGTTTCCGCAACCGGGCGATATTCGACCGGTTGGCGCTGGACCCGTGGATGGTGTGGCACCGCCGGCAGTGGGACCGCGTGCTGACCCATGCGTTCGTCCACGGCGATACGACCCACTTGCTGGTCAATATGTTGGTGTTCTGGTCGTTCGGCCTGAACGTGGAAGAGATATTCAAGATACAGGCCCGTGCCGGGATGCTTTGGAGCGGCACGCTGGCTTTCCTTCTGCTGTATTTCGGCGGGGTGGTGGCAGCGTCCGCATACGATGTCATCAAACGCCGCGATGCGCTCGATTTCAAATCGGTAGGGGCCTCGGGCGCGGTGTCGGCCGTGATCTTCTGCTCGATCTTCTTCGGGCCGATGGAGATGATCTACTTTTTCGGGGTCATTCCCATGCCGGGTATCGTCTTCGGGGCGCTCTACATGCTGTACGAATACTACATGACCCGCCGCCAGGGCGATCATATCAACCATTACGCCCATCTGCTGGGCGCGGCCTACGGTTTTATCTTTCCGCTGTTGACCGATCCGTCGCAGATCCGCATTTTCCTGGCGGGATTCCATCTCTGATGCCGTATCCGACGGTACATAATGCCGTGGTGCAGACGATCCGGATGCAGGACCGTCGGCCGTTGCACCTGCCTGCCCATATGGAGATCGCCACGGCGGCCTATCGCAGGCTCTACGGCGCCGATCCGGGGCTTGATCCGCGTGCCGTGGCCGCGGAAGCCGCCCGTGTGCTGGAGGCGGGAGGTTATCCTCCGCGGGGCGGGGCGGTGGTGCGGATGTCCCTCGCGCCCGATGCGGATGTGACGGTGGAATGCTGCGGGATGCTGCTTTATGCGGGATACGCGGGTTGGCACACGCGCCTGCGCGCGACCGTGACCCGTTATGATAGTTTTCCTTATGGCGAGCCGTGCCTGACCTCGCTGTTGAATGCCGCCTATGCGGGGGATTATGCCCGGCGCAAGGGGTTCGATGCGGCGGTGCACGTCGCGGCAGGGATGGTGGCCGGGCTTGCGGGCGGGCTGTGGTGTTGCGGTACGGACGGGGTGGCCACGCGCGGGGGGGCGGGGGAATACCCGCTGTTTCTGGTGCACGGCGGGGTGGTGTCGACGCTTTCGCCGGAGGCCGGGGCCACGGACAGCGTACCGCGGCGGTTAGGCCTTGCGGCCTTGCGGAGGCTGGGTGTGGATGTGTATGAACGTGCCGTGGAAGAATGTGAATTACTCACGGCCGACGAAGTTTTTTCGCTCAACCCACAGGGTATC
>JAVBNK010000158.1:0-4656 GCA_031551595.1 Rikenellaceae bacterium
TGGAAAAGGATTGGGCCGTCTATCAGAAGGTTGTGCAGCGCGACAAGGACGGCGACCCCCTCAGCCCGCTGAAACTGGACGGGGTGCAGAGCGCCGACGTGGAGAAACTCGGCGCGAAATTGCAGGCGATCAACAAATCGGCCCGCACGGGCGGGGACTACGACGCGATCGGGTCGATTTACGGGTTCAAGGTGTACGTGAAGACCGAGGAGGGGTTCAACGACGATAAGGTCGCCACCTGGCAAAATAAATTCTTCGTCGCCGGGGAGGGCCGCGTCAAGTACAACTACAACCACGGCCACCTGGCCACCGACCCGGCGCTGGCTGTGTCGAGTTTCGTCAAGGCGATCGAAAAAATACCTTCGCTGGTCGAAAAACACAAGTCCACCATCGCCGAGTACGACCGCGACATCCCCATTCTGGAAAAGGTGGCCGCATCCGCCTTTCCCCGCGAGAAGGAATTGCAAGGGCTAAAGGCGGAGCTGGATGCGCTCGATAGGCGCATCCAGAAGACGATCGCAAAGCCCGAACGCTATACAGAGGCTGCCGAGGTCGATGAAGATGAGGGCTGCGATGCAGCCGAAACGCTCAAGGGCGAGGTTTACGGCCGCTACGGGCGGGATGAGCAGCAGAAAAAGCATCTGGACAGCCACGTCACATTTGGACGCATATCCCCACCCGCCGATCCGAAAAGAAAGGGGGTGAAGATGTAGCGATTACCGGTTCGACGGACTCGGTCGGACCGGCCCGGACAACTTTGTTTATCACACCGGGGTGGCGTTTCTTTCGCCTCCCGATGGTGCGGCAGCACCGATTATTAACCGATAAAACCATTTATCTATGAGAAAAATCTTTATTGCAGTCCTGGCTGCGGTAACCTTCGCGTCCTGTGCCAAGCCCCAGGATACATCGTGAATAACCCGGCCCGAAGGGTCCCAGGTGCGCATCACCTTCGATGCGGGCCAGCTCAACACCCGGGCCTTTTTTGACAATACCTCGCTGGCCGAGCCTTATGAGAAGGAGATCACCAAGATGGATATCTATGTGGTCGATGATCAGGGCAAACAGGTGATGCACAAACGGTTCGACGCCAATGAGATCACTAAACTCAAAGGCGGGCTGTATGTGCCGGTCTATTGCGAGGGCCGATATTGCACCTTTTATGCAGTCGCCAACCATTACCGTTACCTCTACTTCAACGGGGAAACGGCGTTGGTGAAGGCCAACGACGACAACAATACCCACTACACCGGCAATTTCAATTACATCTCGACCTACTCGCGCCAATACAACGGCTTTACCATGTCGGACGTGAAAAAGGTGCTGATCGGACCGAACGGGACGGTGACCGACGTGTCCTTTACGCTCAAGCGGACCGTGGCGAAGATCGCCATCCGCACCGAAATGACGCCCGATTTCCCCGCCCGCTACCATACGGCCAAAGCGTGGATCAAATCGGTCGAACTGACCAACTGCCCGACCCACACCCCGCTGTGGTACCAGCCCGGCGTGGACCGCGTGGCCGACGGATGGGTGAAGGTCACCCAGGACGCGGAGCAGCTCGACGGTTATTCCTGCAATCTTTTGTATGTGTTCGAGAATTTCGCCCGGTCGGCGGGCGGCCGCGAGTGCAACCTGGTGTTCACGATCGTGCTGGACATGGACGGCAGTTCCGAGACCCATGACGACCGCATCGAGGCCGTTTGCACGGTCCCTTTTGCCGGTTCGGGCGACGGGGAGATCAAACGCAACGGCTACTACCGGGTGCAGGCCATCATCCGCGACTTCGACGCCATCGAGGTAATCAGCGTGGTGCAGACCGGGGATTGGGAACCGCCGGTTACGCAAATTATCGACGACTTACGCTAAATCCTCCGGCCATGAGAAAACTATTGATAGCGGTGGCCGTCGCCGCCATGAGCGCGCTGGCTTCGTGCCAGGAGGCCGAAACGCCGCAGCCGGACGGGGATTATGTCGAGGTAATGTGCGGCATCACCACGGACGATCCCGATACCCGTGCCTTCTTTGACAACAATTCCCGTCCCGAAGCCTGGGAGACGGAACTCAAATCGGTCACGATCTTCGGCTACACGGCCAGCGGCACCCGGCTGCTGCGCTACGAGATGACCCCGGCCGAGATCGCGGCCGGACAGGTCAGGCTGCGGCTCATCAAAGTGGCGTACGATTTCTATGTGGTCGCCAACTACGACGTGCCTGCCGAATACAACAGCCGGAGCAAAATGACCGCAAAGCATGAAAACCTATTCGCCGAGTACAACGGCACGGCGGCCGAGGTCATGGGCGCCTGCAAACGGGTCGGAGGGTTCGTGATGACGGGCAAGCTGTTGGGTGTAGACCCTACTCAGGTCACGAGTTTCACCTGCGGACTGAAGCGCTCCGTGGCGAAGAGCGCCCTGCGCGTGACGGTCGCCCAGATGCTTTCAACCGCCTATCCCAACGGCAAACTGCGCCTGGATAACGCCCGGTTCACCGGAATGTCGATGAACACGACGCTGTTCACGGGTACCTACGAGATCCGCAATGCGACCACCTACTTTGTCAACCAGGCCCCGGTGAACCCAGCGGCCAACGTGTGGGATAACCTGTTTTATGCCTACTGGAACCCGGCGACGGCTACCTGCCCGAAGATCACGCTGACGGGGGTATTCGATCGGGACGGCAACTTCGCCACCACAGGCGACCAGCAGGCCGTGACCTATACCGTTTCGGTGAACCCGAACGGTGACGGAAGCATTGCCGCCAACGGTTACTACCGCATCGAGGCGAATATCCGGCAACTGCCATAACCACCCCGCAACGCATTATAAATCGTTTCAAAACCAAAACCTTAACAGCAACCAATCGTATGAAAAAAATCATTTTCGCGGCCCTGGCCGTCTTCGCACTCGCATCGTGCAACAAATCCGAAACCGAATCCATGCCCGCCGCATCGAGCGGCAACGTCTGTATCACCTTCACGCAGGATACCGATGCCGGGACCCGCGCATTCTTCGACGCTACCGCTGCCGCCGAGACCTGGGAAAAGCAACTCTCCACGCTCTCGATCCTCGTGTTCGACAAGGGTGACGGCAGCCTGATCCTGCGCCGCAACCTGACCGCTGCCGAGTTAACCGCAGGCAAAATCACCTTCTCCCTGCCGTGGACTTCGCTCGACAACAAGGCCGTGTTCTATGCTATCGCCAACTATACCGTAGCCGAAACCGTGACCACCCAGGCCGCATTGCAGGCCCTTTTGGATGTGGAAGCAGTGGAATACAACGGCACGATCGCCCAGGTGATCGACCGCTGCAAGCGCATCGGCGGCTTTACCATGTCAGCCATAAAAGAGGTACAGTTGGTGGACGGGGTGAACGACATCGCCCTGCAGATCAAGCGTACCGTGGCGAAAGTAGCCCTGCGCACAACGGTGGCGGCCGATTTCTCGGAACGTTTCGCCGGAGCCAAGATCAAGGTGAAAAGCGTCGAGGTAGCCCGCGCCGCCAAGCAAACGGCGGTGATCGCTCCCGCCGCGCCCGCATCGTCGGCCCTCGATCTGTCGCTCACGCAGCTTTCCCGTGCCACGGGCGAGGTGTACGACAACCTGTTCTATCTGTTTGAATCGGGCGCCCGCACCGCATCCGAGTATGTAATGCTCAACATCACGGCGACGTACGATCCTGACGGCAATTTCGGCACTACGGGCGATCAGTTCGACGTGGCGTACAACGTGCCCGTAAAGCAGGCCGACAACACGGGCGCGATCCTGCGCAACGGGTATTACCGCATCAACATGGTCATCAACGGCCTGACGGGCCACGACTGCACCGCCACGATCACCGTGGCCGACTGGGAAACCCCCGTCACGCAGGACGTAACGCTCGGCAAATAGCACCGCAGGGGGGCGGCCACCCGCCGTCCCCCTTTTTCGTAATCTTAAAACGATCTGAATGAAACGATGTATAATGTTAATGATCACTTCGTTGGCGGTATCGGTGGCTTCGGCGCAGTATTCGGCCGTCAGGGTGAATACGGCGGGCCTGGCGACCGGGACGCTCAATGTGGGGGTCGATGTGGCGGTGGCCGGGCAATGGAGCGTCGAGGCGTGCGGGTACTGGAACCCGATAGCCACGAAGACCCTGCGCATCGACGCCACGATGGTGTCTGCCGGGGCGCGGTGGTGGCGGTTCGAGCCGCACGTCGGTCGCTTCGTGGGTTTCCATGCGGCGACCATCCTCTACGACGCCGGGGGCAAGGATAGCCACTACAAGGGGTGGATGGCGGGCGTGGGCGCGAGCTACGGCTACGCCTGGATGCTCTCCGCGCGCTGGAACCTCTCGGCCGAGTTCGGCCTGGGGCTGTGGTATATGCAGGACACCAAGTATAACTATTACCAGGACCCGTGGAAGGATAAGGTGATTTGGCACTACCGCCGTGTGGTGGTGGCCCCGACCCGCGCCGAAGTGTCCTTTTCCTATCTCTTTTAACGATGCCCCGATGAAGATATACCAATATATAATGTATTGCGCCCTGGCTATGTTGATGGCCGGGTGTACGATTACGGGGAAGATGAACCGTAAGCAATTCAATGCCGACCTAACCTACAAGAAGCAACCGCCAGCGCTCAAAGCGGCGCAGCAGGAATATCGGGATACCACC
>JAVBNK010000139.1:0-22572 GCA_031551595.1 Rikenellaceae bacterium
GATTGCCCGGGCAGGTCGTCGACGCGGTAGACGAAATCGTAGGAAGTCGCGGCCGTAAGCCGAGTGATGACCTGCCGGATGGTGGATTGTTTCATTTCGAGCGTGATGCGCTCCTGGGCCTGGGCCGGCAGGGTGGCGATCATGGCCGCTGCAAGGGCGCAGATCATGCGCAGGGCGGGAATCAATCCCTTCGTCCGGCATTTTCTCCGGGTTTCCCCTCTGCAAAGTCGATTTCTTTTCATACTTTTGCGAATGAGATTAATAAATGAGTTGGTGAGCGTTTATAATCTTTAGGACAGGGGAGCGTTAGGGCGCTCCCCTGTTTTTCGGATTATTCGGAGGGGAGTTTGACGGACACGTTGCGTCCGGCGATCGTGTATTCGAGCCCCGTGACATCCCGGAGCGCATCGAACACGGCGGTGTATTTGTCCCGGTGGCTGGCCCTTACGGTGAACAGTCCCATGCGTTCCATGCCGGCCGGGTCGTCACAGGCGATCTCCAGCCCGTACCATCGCCCGATGCCTGCGAATATCTCTTTGAGCGGGGCGTCGGCCATCAGGAAAAGCCCTTCGGTCCAGCAGGTGAATACCCTTGTATCCGGGAGGCGCCGCACGGTGATGCCCAGCCCGTTGCGGTCGACTACAGCCTGTTCGCAGGGGTTGATCCTCGTCTGGTGCGGGCCGGCCCTGACGGCTACCGAGCCGTCGATGAGCGTGATCCGGGTGTCGGGCATGTCGTCGTAGGAATGTACGTTGAACCGGGTGCCCAGCACGGTGACCTCCACCCCGTCCGGCATCGTCACCGCGAACGGCATGTCCGGGGCGTGCGACACCTCGAAGCAGGCTTCGCCCGAAAGGCTCACCCGGCGCCTGGGGCCGCTGAATTTCTCGGGATATTCGATCACGGTTTCGGCGTTGAGCCATACCAGCGTGCTGTCGTCCAGGCGTACGGAGTAGCTGCTGCCGCGCGGCACCTCGATGCGTATCATCCTGCATTCCGCCGTGCAACTGTCGGGCGTCGCGCCTGCCGCCGAGGTGTATTCCTTCCATTCGGTTTCGCGCCCGGGTTCGCTGAGCGCGACGCGGAGCCCGCCGCCGATGGTCATCACCGCATGGTATCTGTGCCCGATCGGCGAGTCGCCGGTTTGCGGGATTTCCATGTGCAGGGTGTAGATGTGGAACGCTCCGGCGACGGCCGACAGCACAGCCGCCGCGCCTGCAGCCCGCAAGGCGATGCGCCGTCGCCGGGCGGCGGCGATCCTCCGCCTGACCCCTTGCAGGATGTATTCGTCGTCCTCGGGCGGGAAGTTTTCGGCGTGCCACCGGTGGCTTTCCCCGCTGAGCAACCTGCGGTAAAGTTCCCTGTGGCGGGGCGACCCGTCGAGCCATTCATCCAGGCGGGATTGATCGCTGCGGGAAATCCCGCCCGTCAGTTTGCGTATCATGGCCTCGGCAAGATGCGCTATTCGGTTGTAGTCCATGTGATGGAAGGTTTTATATATAACACATGCGAAGGGAAAAAGTACAACCCGGAAAAAATATTATCTTTGTGCGCACCGCTAACCACGCTTACGGAAGTCGCTTATGAATCCTTATTCTTGCATATCCCAGGGCGATATGTATGCTTTCGAGCGGCTCGTAAAAGAATTCGGCCGCCCGTTGCACGCCTTTGCATTCCACATTACCTGCGACAGGGAAGTTGCCAAAGACATGGTGCAGGATGTGTTCGCCACGCTGTGGGCCAACCGTAAAAAAATCGATTTCGCCGAGTCGATCGGAGGCTACCTCTACCGGCATACGCGCAATGCTTCGCTGAATTACCTGCGGCGTGCGTCCCGGACGAGGGGTGAACTCCATGCGGCTTTGCCGGCCGACGACCTGGCCGACCTTTTCATGCTCGAGGAGGAGTTCGAACGGTTGCTCGGCTCGGCGCTCGACCGCCTGCCCGCACGCACGGCCGAAGTGATCCGCCTGAGCCTCTGCGGCCTGCCGCAAAAGCAGATCGCCGAGCGGATGAACGTCACAGTTTCGAATGTCAAAAACCTGAAATCCGCCGGACTGAGGCGCCTGCGCGAACTGTTGGGCCCTTATGTGGTCTTCCTGCTTTTCCGTATGCTGGACTGACCTGTGCGTGCACCTGCCCGGTCGTTTGCTTTGCACGACCTTGCCGGTCGTCCTTTGGCTGCGTACGCCTTTTTTGGAGCCGGGTTTTATTCGCCAAAGGTTCGATTCCCCGCCGTTTACGGTATATACATGCACATCCCGCAATTGCGGGGGCGGCAGGTAAGCCCGCTGCGGCCTTTAGCTGCCCCCCCCTGCCCGGCACACTTCGAACGGGTTCGATCCTGCCCCCCGCGCGAGCGTCGGTCCGGGCCGCGGGGATGTTGCGATTCCACAGGAATCGCAACCTTGTTCGATCCCGCGCGGCATGCTGCAGGATACGTTATTGCCGGATCGCCGGAATTTGCTACTTTTGCGGCTTATAACCCGAACCTATGAAGAAGATTCTACTTGCGGCAGCGACCGTATCGGTGGCGCTGCAGCCCCTCGCCGCACAGCCTGCGGCGGACAAACCCACCTATAAACTCTATGGCTTCGTGCGTGGCGACGCCGCTTTCGACACCCGCCGCAACGTGTCGGCCAACGAGGGCCTGCTGCTGTTGTACCCGCTCGACGAGTTGCACGACGCCAACGGACGCGATATCAACCGCCAGGCTGCGCTGGGCCTTTACAGTTTCAATACCCGTGTGGGGTTGGATTTCGGCGGGGCGCGTGCGTTCAACGCTGCGCTGACCGCCAAAATGGAGGCCGATTTCGCAGGCTTCGGAGGTGCGCAACTCTCCAACAGTACTGTCCTGCGCATCCGCCAGGCCTATGTGAAACTGGCCTGGCAGCGTTCGTCGCTCACCGTGGGCCAGGCGTGGCACCCGATGGTAGGGCCGGTGATGCCCGACGTGATCGCGCTCTCGGCCGGGGCGCCCTTCAACCCCTTCAACCGCAGCCCGCAGCTGCGGTACGACTACCGTGTGGGTAACTTCTCCCTGGCCGCGGCGGCTGTTTTCCAGTTCCAGTTCACCTCGCCGGGTCCCGACGGCAAGACGGCACGCTACCAGCGCGATGCGCTGTTGCCGGAGCTGTTCGCAGGCGTTACTTACGCCTCCGGCGGTTTCACGGCAGGCCTGGGCGGCGGATGCCTGACCCTGAAGCCCTTGTCGGGTGCGTTGCTTTATGACCCGGAGGATATTAATTATGGCGGCCCCGATGCTGAAGCCAAGCTTTACAAACTCGACGGCACGCTCACCTCGTTTTCGGGTGTGGCCTATCTGAAATACGTGTCCGGGTTGTTCGCCCTCAGCGCCAAGAGCGTCTACGGCCAGAACCTTTCGCACCTGACCATGCTCGGAGGCTATGTGCTGACCGGCATCGGGGATATGCGGACGTGCGACTACCGTAATTCGGATTTTTCCTCCTCGTGGATCGGGCTGAACTACGGGCGTAAATACATGGCGGGCCTTTTCGGCGGTTACAGCAAGAACCTCGGTTACGCCCGTTCGCTGGACAGCGCTCCGGCCGCCTATTACGGCGACGGCGCGACGCTTGACGCGCTGTACCGGCTGTCGGCCACGTTCACCTATAACATTCCCCATTTCATGCTCGGCGTGGAGTATGAAATGACCGCGGCCTGCTACGGTGAGTTCGATGCCTGGCGCGGGACCCATGTCAATCCCCGCACGGTGACCAACCACCGCCTGACCGCCGCGATCGCCTACCTGTTTTAGGTTCGGCCGGAAAAACAGGTTCGTTTTCTTCCGTCAGGTCCGGCCCTTGGAAAATCCAGCGGATTCGACGGTTCTTCCTCCTTGCAGGGTATAGTTCGTCTTGTTGCAATCGCAACGGACAAGCTGCCTTTATGGTAGGCTGAGGCCGTTATCCCGGGATGAAAAAAAGCAGGCGCTCCATTGGAGCGCCTGCTTTTTCGTTGTTACGCCCTGCGGCTATTCGTGCTGGGCGAGGATTTCCTTGATCTGCGAAGCCTCGACGCGTCCGTAGACCTTCTCGCCGATGAGCATCACCGGGGCCAGGCCGCACGCGCCCACGCAACGCAGGCAGTCGAGCGAGAAGCGTCCGTCCTCGGTCACGCCGCCCACCTTGATGCCGAGTTCTGCGACCAGGGCGTCCACCACTTTCTCGGCGCCGCGCACGTAGCACGCCGTGCCCATGCAGACCGAGATCGGGTGTTTGCCCTTGGGGGTCATGGTGAAGAACGAGTAGAACGTCACCACGCCGTAGACCTTTGCCACCGAAATCTTGAGGTTTTTGGCGATTTCGCGCTGCACCTCTTCGGGCAGGTAGCCGAATTCACTCTGCACTTTGTGCAGCACGTTGATCAGTTCCCCGGGATCGTTATTGAACGAATCGCATATATCTTTGATCTTGCCGCGTTGGCAATCTTGCAATTCAAACTTACTCATGGTTTTATATACGATTACAGGTTAGGTTTTTCGAAATAGTGGGTATGCAGCAGGTGGTGCGCCTTTTCGCTCATCGGGTGGCCGAGGAACTCTTCGTACAGCTTGACGATGTAGGGGTTCTCGTGCGATTTGCGGATCGGTTTGCCTGCGTCTTCGCGGTAGATGGCGTCGAAACGGGCCTTGATCACGTTCGAGTTGCCGTGGTGGAGGGGTTGTCCCGCACCGCCGATGCAACCGCCCGGACAGGCCATGATCTCGATGGCGTGGAAGTTATACATGCCGCTGCGGATGCCGTCCAGCAGTTTGCGGGCGTTTCCGAGGCCGTGGGCGATACCTATGTTGATGGTCGTGCCGTTCATGTCGATGCTGGCCGAGCGGATGCCTTCGAGGCCGCGCAACTCCTGGAAGTCGATACGGCTGAGCTTCTGCTTGGTGAACAGCTCGTAGGCCGTACGCACCGCTGCCTCGATCACGCCGCCCGTAGCGCCGAAGATCACCGCAGCGCCGGTCGATTCGCCGAGCGGGTTGTCGAAATCTTCGTCGGGCAGCGACCGGAAATCGATGTTGGCCATTTTGATCAAGCCGGCCAGCTCGCGCGTGGAGATCGAGAAGTCCACGTCGGGATTGCCGTTCGTTTTGAATTCGTCGCGCTGGCACTCGAATTTCTTCGCCAGGCACGGCATCACCGAAACCACCACCATATCCTCGCGTTTGACGTTCATCTTGTCCGCCAGGTAGGTTTTGGCCACGGCGCCGAACATCTGCTGCGGCGAGCGTGCCGACGAGGGTACGTCGAGCATGTCGGGATAGTTGGTTTCGAAGAAGTTGACCCATGCCGGGCAGCACGAAGTGAGGATCGGCAGTTTGACGTTCCTGTCGCCTTCGAGGAACTTGCCGATGCGGCCCAGCAGCTCGGTGCCTTCCTCCATGATCGTCAGGTCGGCGGCGAAGTCCGTGTCGAACACCTTATTGAAGCCCAGGCGGCGTAGCGCGGCGGCCATTTTGCCCGTCACGAGCGTGCCGGGGTCCATGCCGAACTCCTCGCCGAGGGCCGCGCGGACAGCCGGGGCGGTCTGCACGACGACGGTTTTGGTGGGGTCGGCCAGGGCGCGGATCACGCGGCGGGTGTTGTCCACCTCCGTCAGGGCGCCCGTCGGGCACACGGCCACGCACTGTCCGCAGAACGTGCAGGGCGAGTCGATCAGGTCCTGCTCGAAGGCGGGGGCCACGACCGACATGAAGCCGCGGTTGACGGCGCTCAGCGCACCCACGGTCTGCACGTCGTTGCAGGCGGTTTCGCAGCGGCGGCACATCACGCACTTGTCCATGTCGCGGTTCAGCGACGGGGTGACATCTTTGCGGTAGGTCGAAATTTCGGAGGTCGCCTCATTGTGCACCTCGCGGATGCCGAACCGTACGGCCAGGTCCTGCAATTCGCAGCGGCCCGACTTGGCGCAGATCAGGCCATCCTTCGGGTGGTCCGAGAGGATCAGTTCGAGCACCGTCTTACGGGCGTTGAGCACGCGCGGGGTGTTGGTCTTGACGACCATGCCGGGCATGCAGACCGTGGAGCAGGCGGGGGCCAGGTTGCGCCGGCCTTCGATTTCCACCACGCAGATACGGCATCCGCCGGGGCGGTTTTCGACGTTGAGGTGTTCGAGGTTCATGTAGCACAGCACCGGAATGTTGATCCCGATCTGTTTGGCGGCCTGGTGCACGGTCGTCCCTTTGGCGACCTCGACAGGCGTATTGTCTATGGTTAACTGAATTTTTTCCATTGCTCGTTTCGGGCGTGTTATTGGACGTTGATTGCGGTGAACTTACACTTGTCGTAGCAGGCTCCGCAGCGGATACATACGTTGTTGTCGATGAAGTGGGGCTGGCGTTTTTCGCCGGTGATCGCGCCCACGGGGCATACCCTCGCACAGGCCGTGCAGCCGGTACATTTCTCGGGGTCGATCGTGTAGAGCTTCAGTGCCTTGCATCGTCCCGACGGGCAGCGGCGGTCGCGTACGTGCGTTTCATACTCGTCGCGGAAATGCTCCAGGGTCGAAAGCACGGGGTTGGGCGAGGTCTGGCCCAGGCCGCACAGCGCGGTGTCCTTGATCACCTTGCTGAGGTTCTGCAGTTGTTCCAGGTCGTCCATCGTGCCTTTGCCGTCGCAGATCTTTTCGAGCAGTTCGTGCAGGCGTTTGTTGCCCACGCGGCACGGCGCGCACTTCCCGCACGACTCCTCGACGGTGAATTCGAGGTAGAACTTGGCCACCGAAGGCATACAGTCGTCTTCGTCCATGACGATCATACCGCCCGATCCCATCATCGAACCTGCGGCGAGCAGGTTGTCGAAGTCGATGGGCGTGTCGAGGTGTTTTTCCGTGAGGCAGCCGCCCGACGGGCCGCCGGTCTGCACGGCTTTGAATTTTTTGCCGTCCTTGATGCCGCCGCCGATCTCGAAGATCACCTCGCGCAGCGTGATGCCCATCGGCACCTCGATCAGGCCCACGTTGTTGATCTTACCCGCCAGGGCGAACACCTTGGTGCCCTTGGATTTGGCGGTACCGATCTGAGCGAACCACTCGGCGCCTTTGGTGAAGATCACCGGCACGTTGGCGAACGTTTCGACGTTGTTCACGTTGGTCGGTTTGCCCAGGTAGCCCGATTCGGCGGGGAAGGGGGGTTTCACGGTGGGTTCGCCGCGGTGGCCTTCCATCGAGTGGATCAGTGCGGTTTCTTCGCCGCAGACGAACGCGCCCGCGCCGTAACGCAGCTCGATGTCGAAATCGAAGCCCGAACCGAGGATATCCTTGCCCAGCAGCGAGTATTCGCGGGCCTGCTTGATGGCGGTCTGCAGGCGCAGGATGGCCAGCGGATATTCCGCGCGGATATACACGAGGCCTTTCGTGGCGCCGATGCAGTAGCCGCAGATGGCCATTGCCTCGATGATCGAGTGGGGGTCGCCTTCGAGGATCGAACGGTCCATGAACGCGCCCGGGTCGCCTTCGTCGGCGTTGCAGACCACATACTTCTGGTCGGCCGGGTTTTTCGAGGCGATCTCCCATTTCACGCCGGTGGGGAAGCCGCCGCCGCCGCGTCCGCGCAGGCCCGATTTCTTCACTTCGTCGATGGCCTGCTCGGGACTCATCTCGATCAGGGCCTTGCCCAGTCCGGCGTAGCCGTCGCGGGCGATGTATTCCTCGATGTTCTCCGGGTCGATGAAACCGCAGTTGCGCAGCGCGATACGGATCTGCTTGCGGTAGAAGCCCATGTGTTTGCTGTCGCTGACGTGCTGCAGCGTTTCGGGATCTTCGTACAGCAGGCGCTCGACCTTACGCCCTTTGAGCACATGCTCGCGCACGATCTCGTCGGCGTCGGCCGGGGTGACCTTCGTGTAGAACGTATTGTCGGGGGTGATCTTTACGATCGGGCCTTTTTCGCAAAAACCGAAGCAGCCGGTGGTCACCACCTGGGCTTCTTTGTCCAGGCCGTGTTCCCTGAGGGCTTTTTGCAGGTTTTCGACTATTTCGGCGCTCGCCGATGCGCGGCATCCCGTGCCGCCGCAGACGAGCAGCTGCATTTTGTAATGTGCCATTGTCTGTTATTCTTTATCTTGGATTGTCTGGTAATTGATCGGGAGGATTCCGTCCATCAACTCGCCGTTCTTCACGTATTTTTCGATGATCTCGGCCACTTTCGCCTCGTTCACGTGCCCGAACACGACGGGGTCCGCGCCGGGGCGGATCACCACCACGGTAGGTTCTGCGTGGCAGTAGCCCATGCAGCCCGTCTGGGTGACGATGGCGGCTACTTTGTCTTTTTCGATGATCTCGATGAACTTGTTCATCACGGGGCGTGCCCCGGCAGCGATGCCGCACGTGGCCATGGCCACCTTGATCTGTGTCAGTGAGTCGGGATTGTTGCTCTTCTCGCGGATATTCATGTCGGTTTCGACACGGCTGCGGATCTTGCGCAAGTCATCCAGTGATGTGATTTTTGCCATAAGTTGATCAGGTTTTTAGGTTTTATTTGGTTTCGATTAGTTGTTTCCGGTTCGTTAAATCACTTGCGGCCCATTCGTTATGCATCCTGCGGCGGGGGCGGGCCGGAAACGCAAGCCGCGGGACGCGCTTCCGCCACAGGCGATCGCGGCCGTTGCGGTTAATTGTTTCTCAACTCGTCCATATTGTTTCGTATCATCTCTTCGAGCATCCGGATCACCTGCGGGTCGTTGAGCGGCAGCCCGTCCAGCACCTCTTTCACCTCGCGCGTGTCGAACATGTACTCTTCTCCGTCATAAATATACGTGAACACGAATTCCACCGCGGGGCTGGCCGACACCAGCAGCATCACCGCATTGGCCAAATCGCCCAGCGGCGGCCGGTCGATGTTCGTAAGGCCGAACGTCGCCGCAACGGTCGTCCCCGCGCCGGGCTCGGATTCGACGCACACGTCGCCCCCGCTCTGCATCGCGGTCTGCTTGTAGAGCGGCAGCCCCATGCCCACCTTGCGGGTTTTGCGCGAGGTGAAGAACGGGTCGGTCACTTTCGCCACCTGTTCCGGGGTCATCCCCCGGCCGTCGTCCCTGATAATAATGGACATCTTGTCGGCGGCCCGGTCTTCCTCGACGGTGATGCCGATCTGTGCAGCCCCCGCCGAAAGCGAGTTCTGCACGATGTCCAGGATATGCAGCGACAGGTCGTTCATTCTAAATTTATTTATTTTTCAGGCCTGTGCCCCCCGGGGGGGCGCAAGGCCGCGGGTCGCGAGCGACCCGGAAAATACGCCATACTTTCTCCGGCCTTATTTCAGGCTCTCCGCTTCACTATTTCCACGCTCCGTCCGTCCTCGCCGCGCAATGCCGCGCGGAATTCGGCGAACGTCAGGGCGTTCATGTTAAAAATGGTCTGCCGGCGGCCCAGCTCCTCGGGCAGGTGCGCATCCGACGAAGAGATCAGCGTGCGGCGCCCCAGCTTGGGGTAGGTCGCCAGGAATTCCTCCCGTTCGATGCGCGGCGAAATCTCCAGCGCATCCATCTCCACGTCCGGCGGCACGAAACCCAACTGGCTCAGCAGGCTGTTCTGCTTCTTGTCGATGTGCGCCGGGATGAACACGCCGCCCAGGCGGTGCACCTCGCGCCCGACCTCTTCCAGCGACTGGTCGAGGCCCGAAATGAGCAGGTAGGGCTCCTGGTCGAGCACTTCCTCCGCCTCGTTGACCACCAGTTGGTAGCCGAATAACTCCACGTCGTTCCCGATCTTCGGCAGGTGGGCCGACAGGTACTTCTGGAACTCGGCGAGCGCCTCGTCATCCTCCATGAAGGCCAGGCAATGCACCTCCTCCTGGGTGGTGACCTCGGCGCCGCACACCACGAACACTCCTTCGCGCTCGCCGATGCGGCGTATTTCGGCGCACTGGCGGGTGGAGTTGTGGTCCGTGATGCCGATCATGTCCAGGCCGCACTCCCTGGCCCTGCGTACGATGAACGCGGGAGTCATCTCCAGGTCGCCGCAAGGCGAGAGGACGGTGTGGATGTGCATATCGGCCCGGTAGGGTTGCATTGCTAAATTATTGTCATTTCGTTTCGCTTTCGGCGGGTTATTTTAAAAAGTAACCCCCAAAAACTGAAGCCCGTCGAATTCGTTGGAATCCGTCAGCCTGCGGTTAAAACGGCCAGCGCCTCCTTTTTAGTCACTCTTCGAGTGTCTGACGGTCATTGGAAAGACGCCGTTTTTTAACGCCGCAGTCCTCCGTCTTTTTCGGGCGCGGATTCTCCATGGGCTCGGAGCCTGCCGGGGAAAATCCTATTTTAATAAATCGTACAACTTGCCCGAAATCTCGAAGGCCTCTTCCGTGGTGCTCAGGATGGGAATATCCTCCTGCGCGGCGAGTTTGAGGGTGTCCTCCTCGGGTTGGAATCCTTTGACGAGGATCACGGCCGCGAGGTCCTTGAGCGAGGCGATGGCGATGATGTTCTTATGGGTCTGGAGGGTGATCCACACCTTCCCCGCGCCGGCGTAACCCATCACGTCGCTCAGCAGGTCCGACGTGTAACCCCCGGCGACTTCGGCCCCCAGGGCGTCTTCGCAGCAGAGCACCTTCAGTCCGAGTTTGTTTACGATCTCCTGTACGTTCATAATGTTTGTATGGCTTTATTTATTTTTTCCTGGGTTTCAGTATCACGGTTCCCTGCCGGTCGATGAGAAAGCAGGTCGGAAGTTCCTGCACTCCATAACGGATCTTCACCGGCCCGTCATCTCCGCGAAAATCGGATACCAAAGGGTATTTGCATCCGAACGATGCCTGTATCCGACGCAATTCATCCGGGTTGTTGCAAAAGCAATAGACTGCGACCCGGAGATCGTCCCGGGATGTTTCCGCGTAGATTTTGTCGAGGTACGCCCTGCCTTCCTCCTGCATACAACCCAATCCGCCGCAAACCAGCAGGATATTCCTGCCCGTCAGTGATGAAAATGCGAATTCTTCGCCGTGTTGGCCGGTGATCCGGAAATCGTAACAGGCGCCGCCTTCCTCCACTTGCTCCGTTTCGAGGTGGGCCCGCAGGCATTTCCCGTAAAAAGGACCCTGTGTTTCGGCGGACAAGCGCTTCAGCGTCGCGCCGAGCGTATCTTTAGAAATAAAATTCCTGGCCCTGAACAGATCCCCGAGGGCTTCCGGAACCGATGCGTACCGCAAGGCTGTTTCGCCGGTTTTCCCGGCAGCCGCGTCACCGGTTCGGGTTATAGCCATAACCAGGCTGTCTTTCCTTTCGGGACGCTTCTCGCAGTATGCGGCGATCCCGGCAACGGTCCGGTCATGCTCCCGCCAGATCGCTTCTTTCTCTTTCCGGTAATCTTCTTCCACGGTCCCCTGGGCCTGCACGGAACCTGCAAGACCCGGCAAAAACGCGATCAAAAGAAAAAGACGGCCCGTTCGCTTCATTATTTCTCTTCTTTTTCGAAACGTTCCTTGCCCCAGATGGCCTCCATGTTTTCGATGAAGGCCTCCTTGGCCATGGTACCCTGTTTTTCGAACATCGTTTTCATAAAGATGCAGTTGCTGATCGAGGCATCGCGGCACACCACGTCCTCGGCCAGCGCCTCGCAGCTCGGCGTGCCGCACGCGCCGCAGTCGATGCCCGGCAGCAGCAGTTTCAGCCGCCGTGCCTTCTCCATTTTTTCCAGCGCCAGCTTCATGTCGACATCGTACTTGACCATCCGCCGCGGCTCGACGGGCTGCATCGGGATGCAGGCCGAGCAGTATTTCTCATATTCGCCCAGCAGGGGATTGTCCCTGGCGGCGTTTTCGGCGATATTCTTGAGGCGCTCCACGGCCAGGAAACGGTTCTCGGTGGTGAGGATGCCTCCCGCGCACGACTCGTCGCACGCCCGAAGTTCGAGGAAATCGACTCCCTCGATCTCGTCGTTTTCGAGTTTTTCGAGGAATTCGATGATGTTCGACATGCCGTCGATGGAGAGCGTTCGTCCCTGCACGTGCATCGCTTCGCCGCCGGTGACCGACCAGCGCACGTCCTCGGCCGACACCGCCGAATTGACCACCGCGCCCTCCGGGGCGGTCCCGGACAGTCCTTTCCGGTTTTTGTAGGCGAGGTAGACCTTGTTATAGAGGTGATCCATGTTGATCACTCCGTTGATCGGCGATACATAGCCGCCCACGGGGGCTTTCACGGCCGCGATCTTGGCGGCGCACGGCGTGACGTAGAAAATCCCGAGGTCTTCGTCCGGGATGCCGCGCGCGGCCAGCGAACGCTTGTAGTATTGCGCGGTGATCTCCACCGGGGGGATGAGTTGCATGATGTGGTCGACCAGCACCGGGAACCGCAGTTGGATCAGCCGCACCACCGCCGGGCAGAACGACGAGATCACCGGTTTGTCGTGCGTTTCGACGTATTTGTTGATCTCCTTGGCGAGGATTCCCGCCCCTTGCTCGACGGCGCACACTTCGGTGAACCCCATGTCGCAGAGCAGCGAGTTGATGTGCTCGAGCGTGAGTTTGTCCTCGAACTGGGCGAAGAACACGGCGGGGATGAGCAGTATGCGGTGTTTGTATTTGAATATCTGGTTGATGTCGTCGTCGGCGACCTGGATGGCCCGCGAGGGGCACACGCGCAGGCATTCGCCGCAGTCGATGCACCAGTCGGAGAACATGACCGCTTTGCCGCCCACGACGCGCAGGGCCTCGGTGGGGCACACCCTCATGCAGTGGGAGCACCCGGTGCAGATGTCGGTACATATATTCAGCCCGTCGCGGCTGAACTTGCTCTCCTTTTCCATCGCTGTTCAGGTTTTCGTTTGGGTCGTGGCGGTCAGCTGAGTTTGATCCTGATGGTGAGCTTGGTTCCTTTCCCTACCTGCGACTCGATGTCGAACTCGTCGGCGTTGTCGCTGATGTTGGGCAATCCCATTCCCGCGCCGAACCCCATCTGCTGGACTTCGGGTGAGGCGGTCGAGAACCCGCGCTGCATGGCGCGGCCGATATCGGGGATCCCGGGGCCTTCGTCGTCGAGGACCATGGTGATGGCGTCCTCTCCGATGTCCGCGGTGATGGTGCCGCGGTAGGCGTGGGCCACGATATTGACCTCCGCTTCATACAACGCCACCACGACGCGCTTTATTTTGACCGGGTCGACCCCGGGCAGCATTTTCAACATCTTCTTGACCTGGCTGGAGGCGTACCCTGCCCTCGAGAAGTCGCCGCCTTCTACTTGGTAAGTCGTGATCATAGGCTAATAGACGGGTTGCAACCCCGCGCCGTAGAGTATCCCGGCCACTTTGAACATCGAATAGGGGCTTCGCACGAGCACCATGCCGTTGTCTTCGGCCAGCTCGACCATTTCTTCGGTGGCCTGTTTGCCGCGGACGAGCAGGATGCATTTCACGTCGGACATTTCGGCCGTGCGTATGGTCTGCACGTTGGCCAGGCCGGTGATGAGCATGAAGTTGGTGTTTTTGAGGGTCAGTACGTCGCTCATGAGGTCCGACGCGAAGGCATACTGCATCTGGTCGCCCACCTGCGAGGCGCCGCACATGACTTCTCCTTCGACCAGTGAGATGATCTCGCTGATTTTCATTGTGATATAGTGTGTATTAAAGCGGTGTGGGGCATTTTCTACCCATAATAGGGTATAAAGGTATGAAAAATCCCGAGAAACAATGACTCCCGGGATAAAAAAGCTTTATTACAATGTGTTTGACATGAATCCGGAATCCTATTCTGGATTGCCCCCGGGCGGTCGTCTTTACGGGCCGGCCGCAGGCCCGCCCCTTGACAAAGGGCGGGGTGGGATTGCCGGCGAAAAACCGGTTCTGAAAAGCCGGTAACGCGGGCCCCGGGTAAGGCGGTTTAATCCATTAAGGGTTAAATTCTCCGCCGCCTGCGGCGCATTAATTCATTTCCGGCGGCCGGGGGGGTGATGGAATCGTCGGGCCGCGGATGTAAGCCTGCATTGCAGGATTTTCCTGTTTCGCGCCCCGGCCATTCAAACCAGTTTGATGGCGCCCGGCTTGGCGTCGGTCGGCAGTTGCCTATGGCAGCTGAGTGCTTGTGATTCCCCGTAGTTTCTGCTACCCATGCTGCACATGGGTTTCCTTCCCGCGGCCCGGCATAATCCAGGAAAAACCGGTTCTGCCCCCGCCCGCAGCGTCGGTTGCTGCGGGGTGGTTTGTTGTAATATATTGATAATTAATAATTAGTGTGGAGAGCTTGTCCCGGATTCGCGTGCGTTTACCTGTTTTCGAAAGCGTAGGTGACGGCGCGGTTGAGCAGGCGGTTGAGTTCCACCGTTTTGCGAAACCCGGCCACGGTGCGTTCCAGCAGGTCCGGCGCGGTCAGGAATTCGTTCCCTATAGGCAGGTAGACGGAGAAATCCTTGAGTTTAATGTATTCGATATAAGGCGAATCAGCGGAAAATCCTTTCGGCGGTCGCGAGAGGCGCGAGCTGGTGTCGAGCACGAAACCCGCGGCTTTTTCCAGGGCGGCGATCACTTCGGCGCCGTTGTCCGCCAACTCGTCGCGCACGCTGTGCAGCACCTCCGCCGAGGGCATGTACAATCCGGCGGAGAGTAGCGAATTGCCGGGGAACCCTTCGCCTTCGGGCTCGACGTGGAAGGAGTAGCCGGCGTAGCCCGATTTTTTGCCTTTTGGGCAGATATAGACGCCCATGTGGGTTTTGTAGGGGGTCTTGTCGTTCGAGAAGCGGGTGTCGCGGTAGATGCGGTAGGTGCAGTCGCGCAGCGTCAGCCCCGCCACCGAGGGGTCGACCGAAGGCATCGTGTCGATAAGTCGCTGCGCGAAGGCGTTGAACTCCGCCAGGGCTTCGGCATACCGGTCGCGGTGGGCTTCGAACCAGTCGCGGTGGTTGTTCGCGCGCAGGGCACAGAGGAAGTCGATGACTTTTTTCATACAAAAGATGTTTTGATTCCAGCACGCAGCCGGCGGAAGGCTGAATTTAGCCGAGGGCGTTTATCCCAACCCTCAGCGCCGGGCGGCTGCGGCTGACAGCCTTGCGATGCGAGGCTGAAATGCGCAACGGGTTTTTATTTCCCTGCAAAAATAATACATTTGTCAAATATTTCGCACCACAAAACCGATACCGATGGAATTCACCCCTACGCGCTATATGCTGATGAACGTGGCCACGGGCCGCACGTTCGACGATGCGGGCTGGACGCTCGACGATCCGCAGGCGGACCGGCCTTCGCTGGTCCGCGCACAGTATGACAAACGGCAACTTACCGACCGGGGGTCCGAATACGGGCTGTACCGTTATGCCGACTGGCTGCCCGTGCGCCGGATGCTGAAGGGCTCCGCGGCGCCGGTCACCTTCCGCAGCCGCGGGCTGGGGGCGCATATCGGCCTCGATAACCTGTATATTACGTTCAGCGGATGGTATCCGGCCGTGGGTGCGTCGATGAGTTCCTGCTCGTTCAAGGAAACCGAGGCGTACAGCGTCTGCGGCCGCATGTCGCCGGACGAACGGCGGGTGCTGGTGGTGGCCTCGGCAGGCAATACGGCGCGTGCGTTCGCCAAGGTATGCTCGCAGAACCGCATCCCGCTGCTGCTGTGCGTGCCCGAGGACAACCTCGACGCGCTGTGGTTCGAGGAGCCGCTGGACGACTGCGTGAAACTGATCGCGGCGGCCTCCGGGGGCGACTATTTCGATGCGATCCATCTGGGCAACGTGGTGCTGGCGTCGTCGAAATTTTATGCCGAGGGAGGCGCGAAGAACGTCGCCCGCCGCGACGGCATGGGTACGACGGTGCTTTCGGCCGTGACCCGTATCGGCCGTATTCCGGACTGTTATTTCCAGGCCGTGGGCAGCGGCACGGGCGCCATAGCCGCCTGGGAGGCCAACCTGCGCCTGGCGGAGGACGGCCGTTACGGCAACAATATCATGAAACTTATGGTGTCGCAGAACCATCCCTTCGTGCCGATGTACGACGCATGGAAGGCCGGTTCGCGCGACATGCTGCCCTATGACGACTGCCTGGCGCGTACGCACGTCGAGCAGATCGACGCCAAGGTGCTCTCGAACCGCAGGCCGCCTTACCCGATCGCGGGCGGGCTGTTCGATGCGCTGCACGCCACGGGCGGCGACATCCTGACGGCGACGAACGAAGAGGGCCGCGAGGCCGCCGCGCTGTTCGAACGGCTGGAGGGAGTGGATATCCACCCTGCGGCCGGCATCGCCACGGCGTCGCTGATCGACGCAGTACGGTCGGGCCGGGTAGGACGCACGGCCACCGTCATGCTCAACATCACGGGCGGCGGCGAAGGCTTGTTCAAACGCGGCCGCGAATTGCATTACCTGCGTCCGTCGATCGTCTTCCCGCTGGATGCCGACCCGGCCGCGGTGGCTTCGCGTGCAGAGGGGTTGTTCGCTTAATCCGGCCTTTTGCGGAAAGCCGCCGGCCCGCAGATGCCCCGGCACACGGGAGATTGGCGGCGGGCTTTAAATAACGTGGGTTACGCTTAAGGAATCGTATTATGTCTTTGTTTTCCGGTATCAAATTTCGCGAGTCCTTAAGCACGGCTCGCGTGAACGGCCTCTTTCGAAGCCGTATGGGTGCGGATAATCCCGCCCCTACTAAGGGGCGGGGTTGCAAACCGGCCTTTCAGGCCATTGGGCCGATGGAAGGATGAGTTGCTTAAGCGCACTCTTGTTAAATAACCTTCGATTCCGCGGCCGGGAGGCCAAAGGCGCGAGCCGCGGAATTGTGCGTTTCGCACGCGAAATGCGATAATGACCGAACGTAATTTATGTCCACCCCCATCACATTTTCCGTCGTCATCCCGCTGTACAACGGCCGCGACAAGGTGCGCAAGGCCGTGGAGGGCGCATTGGCGCAGACCGTTCCGCCCCTGGAGGTGATCGTGGCGGACGACGGCTCGACGGACGGCGGGGCCGGGGAGTTCGCCGACTCCCGGGTGCGCGTCATCCGGCAGGCGAACGCGGGCGTTTCGGCGGCCCGCAACCGGGGTGTCGCGGAGGCGAAAGGCGAGTATATCGCGTTCCTGGATGCCGACGACTGGTGGGAGCCGGGATTCCTGGCCGAAATCGCGGGGATGATCGATGCCTACCCCGGCTGCGGCATCTATTGCACGGGCTACCGCATCCACCGCCCCAACGGCACGTTTGAGAACGACCGCAGCATCATGCAGCGGGGCGTTATAGACCACTATTTCCGGGTGGCATTTTCGGCCAACGTGTGCTGGACCTCGGCGTGCGTCATCCCGCGGCGGGTGTGTATCGGGGTGGGCGGCTTTCCGGAGGGTATGCGCCGGGGACAGGACCTCTATATGTGGACGAAAGTGGCGTTACGCTACCCGGTGTGCTATTCGCCCGCGAGGCTGTCGAATTACAACCTGGTCGGGGGCGGCAATTCGCGCAAGGGATACCGCCTCGAAGCGCGTGAATATTCGTTCATGGCGTTGCGCCGGGAAGGCGACGACGACCTGGATGAGTATCTGGCGCGTTACGAGATCGGGCTGGGGATTTTGCAGTCGGTCAATGGTTATACGGCGCGTGCCCGCAAGGTGGAGCGTGAAACCGCCTTTACGCGGCGTTACCGGTTGGGATGGTGGAAATTGTGGACGCTGAACCGGCTTCCCGCATGGCTCCGCGGCCCGGCATTGGAAATCTATAAGCGTGCCGCCTGGCTCATCTCTTCGCGCGGCAGGTTGGATTGACGCGGGGACGGATACCCGCTGTTTGATGATGGGTGCATTGTCCCGGCGGCAGAGGCCGCGGGCGGTCCGACGCCGGAAACCCGGCGGAGTGCGAAAAAGGCGTAAAATTCCCGGTCAGGCGAACCCTGGCCCGAAACCCACGCTAAGTTAAGGCGAGTTCGATGAATTCATCGAATGGCAAGCGATTGTAAAGCAATCGCTTGCCAAGCCTTTCCCTGATAAGGGGAGGACTGGGTGGGGTTGTCGGCACATCGGTAGCTTGTACGAGCCGCTAACGGGTGTTCGACGAATTCAATCAAACTCGCCGGGTTATATATTGCTGTGGTTCACCGCGTTTGAATTCGTCGAACTCACGTTGAGTTAAGGCCGGGCGAGGAGTATCCCGTTGGCTGCGAATCCGCCCAGCGGACTGATCCGCAGTGTCCTGTCCCCGATGTTCTCCCCGTTGCAGAAGATGGTCATTTCGACGTAGAAATCCCGGGTGTCGCCACCCCTTGGCGGCATGTCGGGCGTGATATGGAGCGACAGGGTGGCCTGATGGCAGGGCGGATATTGCAACCTGACCGTGTCGAGACTGCACCGCACGGAGGTAAGCGGCGTCCGCCGGCCTTCATGGTCGTAGCCTGCCGTCCGGATGCAGAGGGTGAACCGGTCGCGGCGGGGGAAGTCACACCGTAATTCTACTTCAAAAATATTTTCCATCAGGGATCAAAAAAAACGCGGATATGCATCCTGTGCGTCGGGTGCAGGGATACCTTTAGAGGTTTAATATGTGGTTGATCCTAATGTTATTACGTGTATGGTGCTTCCTGGGTTGCCTGTAAGGTTTGGTTCTGTTTTCGTTTCATGCGAACCGTTTTTCCGGGGAAAACGGTGGGACATGGGGAGGAAAGGATGCTGAAAGCGGGCGTGGCCGTTCGTGTCGACACGCCCTGAAAAGCGGGCCTATGTCATGGCTGGTTGGTTGATCGTCGTGGGATTCGTCCGTACAAAGATAACAAAACTTTCATGCCTGCGGCCTGCGGGCGGCAATTTTATCGCAGGGCCGCGGACTCGGGTATTTCGCCGGGGCAACGGAAACCGGTTCTTGCGCCAGGATAAAAAGTGACGATTATTCCTGCGGATCTTCAAAGAAGCTGTCGTCGAAATTGACGAAATAGAGGCGGTCGGTGGCGCGGGTCATGGCGGTGTAGAGCCAGCGCATCATATCGCGGGTCATCGTTTCGTCGCCGAACAGCATCCGGTCGACGAACACCGCGCCCCATTGTCCGCCCTGGGCCTTGTGGCACGTCACGGCATAGGCGAATTTCACCTGCAAAGCGTTATAGTGGTCGTTCTCGCGCACCTCCTTGTAGCGTTTCGCTTTGCTTTTGATCTCGGCGTAATCCTCGTTGACGGCCAGGAACAGTTTGTTGCCCTGCGCGGGAGTGAGCGAGGGCGACTCGGAGGCCAGTGTGTCCAGCAGGATCTTGCATTCGATCTCGTAGTCGTTGTAATCGGGAAAAACGAGCGTCGCCTCGGCGAAACGGAAGCCGTACAGCTCCTCGAAGCGGCGCAGGCGGCGCAGGCGTGCGATGTCGCCGTTGGCGATGAAGTCCATGCGCGAATCCTCGCCGCCGGCGTAATGGTAGTTGTTCTTGACCACCATCAGCATGTCGCCCGACTCGATCTCGCCTTCGGCCTGCATCACGCTGCGGCGCACCCCCTCGTTGAAGCGGTTGGCGCGTTTGTTCGAGCGGGTGATCACGATCGTTTCGTCGCGTCCGTAGCGTGAGTAGCACTCTTCGATGGCGTCGATCAGTTCGCCGCCGTGGATGCGGCGCACGTCGTCGTAACCCTCCGTACGCAGCAGCGGCGTTTCGTAGATGCCCGCCTCCAGCATGCAGCGGACCATCGTCGCGTTGAACAGGATGCCCGATTCCTGCTGCTGGCGCACCACCTCGTCCAGCGAAGCGTAGTCGACATCGCCGTAGACCTTCATCCGCGCGGGGTCGAGGGCGGGGCTGCGGTCGAGCCCCACGGGCGGCAGCTGGGCGTTGTCGCCCACCAGGATCAGGCGGCAACGGGCGCCTCCCCGCACGTAGGCCACCAGGTCGTCCAGCAGGTTTCCCGACCCGAAAAGGTTGTCCTCGGAGTGGGAATTGGCCAGCATCGAGGCCTCGTCCACGATGAAGCAGGCGTCTTTTTCGCGGTTCTGGTCGAGCGTGAAGCGCGAGGAGGGGTCGGCGGAATTGCGCTGGCGGTAGATTTTTTTATGGATAGTATAGGCACGTTCGCCACTGAACTGCGAAAGCACCTTCGACGCACGCCCCGTGGGGGCCAGCAGCACGGGTTTGATGCCGAAGGCCTTGATGGCCTTGACGAAGGCGGCTATGAGGGTGGTTTTGCCCGTTCCCGCATAGCCGTTGAGGATGAAAATACGTCCATGGTCGCTCCCCGAAATGAACTCGGAAAGTTGGCCGACGATTTTTTTTTGTCCAAAAGTTGGGCTGAATTCAAAATTATCGTAAATTTGGGACGCAATATGTGTACTTATCATTGGGCCAGCTTAATTTGACACAAATCTAAACTAAAAATAACAATGAAAAAAGTAATCCAGGTCATTCTTACCATCGGCATCCTCGTTTTGGTTTACGTGATGGCGGAGCAGATCATGACGCCGATGCGTTTCAACAAGATGCAGGCCAGCCGTGAAAAAGCGGTCATCGAACGCCTCCAGAACATACGTATCGCGGAAAGGGCTTTCAAACAAAAGTACAGCCATTTCACCGGTGATTTCGATTCGCTGATCCACTTCATCCTCCACGACTCGCTGCAGTTCCGCAAGTCGATGGGCTCGGAGGACGACTCGATCGCCGTGGCGAAGGGGCTGGTCAAGAGCGAAGCGTTCTATGTGATGGTGGCCGATACGATCTTCTCGCCGCGCAAACTCACCGCCCAGCAGGTCAACGACCTGCGTTATATCCCTTTCAGCAAGGACGAGAACGGCAAACCCATGGAATTCCTGATGGCCGCGGGCAACTTCAAGACCGAATCCGAAGTGGTCGTGCCGGTGTTCGAATGCAAGGCGCCGTACAAGACTTTCCTTATGGACCTCGATAGGCAGGAACTGATCAACCTGATCGATACGCGCAAGTCGCTCAATAAATACCCCGGCCTGAAGGTCGGCGCCATGGACCAGGCCAACAACGAGGCCGGTAACTGGGAATAGCGGACGACAGGATGCGGGGTTTCCGCATCCCGGCGGACATTGGCTGAAAACGGACCCCCTTGCGAAAGGGGGTTCTTTTTAATAGAGTTATGGAAACAGATTTGAAACCCACGGTGCTGCGCCTTGAAGAAGGCGGCGTGACCTTTCCGGGAGCGGAGGGGCGCAAGCCTGAATTCGTGCCCGCGGGAAAAGGCGAAACGGTGGCCGGCCTGT
The DNA here is from genome assembly GCA_031551595.1 of Rikenellaceae bacterium. Classification (GTDB taxonomy): domain Bacteria; phylum Bacteroidota; class Bacteroidia; order Bacteroidales; family Rikenellaceae; genus JAVBOW01. The sequence continues at coordinate 21,099 of JAVBNK010000139.1, forward strand.
TGCGCAGGCTCATCGAACGCGGCAGGATCGTGACGGGGGAAGGGTGTGCGGTGGCGGTCGATACGCCGCGATGCGTGCTGGTGCCCGTGGAAGCGTTCGGGCCGGGCATGGAGCGGGGCTATATGGAGGTCAACCGTATTCACTGCAGCGCGGACGAAATGGTCGTCGCCTCGTCCCCGGCTGCGGGCATCGTCGCGCTGACGGTCGCCCCGCGCGAGGCGGTGGAGTGCCTGCGCGGGATGTGCGGCGGAGTGGAGTTCACCTCGCCGTTGCTTGCGGAACTGACGCATCCGGGCCGCCAAGGGGTAGGGGTGTTGCTCACGCGCCGTTATGCCTATGTGACGGCTCTTTCACCCGAACCGCTCTACGCCGAGGCGGTGCCCCGCGATCCGGCGGCGGGAATGCTTTATTGCGTAGGCCGCGCGGGCGAGTGCCTGGGCGACGGTTTTACAGTATCGCTGTCGGGCATAGGCGCGGCTTCGGCAGCCAAATTGTTCAGGAAGTATTATAAAAAGGTACGGTTCGATGCGCATTATTAGCGGCAGCCACCGTGGCCGGACGATCCATCCCCCGCGCAACCTGCGGGCGCGTCCGACCACCGATTTCGCCAAGGAGAACATATTCAACGTGCTGGGGAACCATGTCGATTTCGAAGCGATCGGGGTGTTGGACCTTTTCGCGGGTACGGGCTCGGTGAGCTATGAGTTCGCCTCGCGGGGCGCTTTGAGCGTTACGTCGGTGGAGGTGAATGCGGTCCATCACCGGTTCATACAGCAGACGGCGGCCGGGTTCGGTTTTGACCGGTTGCATGCGGTACGTGCGAATGCGTTCCTGTATCTGAAGGCGTGCGACAAGCGTTTCGATGTGATTTTTTCCGATGCCCCCTACGACCTGGAGGGTTCCCCGGAGGTGATCGACCTGGTTTTCAGCCGGGGTTTGTTGCGTGACGGAGGCTTGCTGGTATTCGAACATTCGAAGGGGCTGGACTTCTCGACCCATCCGTATTTTGTTTTTATGAAGAGTTACGGGAGTGTCTATTTTTCTGTGTTCAAGGCGGATGAACGCAAGGAAGGATAAAAAAGGCGAATAAAGGGATGAAAAATTTTGCAGGGAAATAAAAATGTATTACCTTTGCGGAGCAAAAAGGGGAAGATGCCTGATTTGTGAATAAACGGTGTGGTAGTTCAGCTGGTTAGAATGCCTGCCTGTCACGCAGGAGGTCGCGGGTTCGAGTCCCGTCCATACCGCCAAGTAATCAAGCAATTACAAGTAAACCTCAGAAAATCAACAGTTTTCTGAGGTTTTTCTTTTGCCCCTAAATGCCAATTTGGGTAGAAAACAGCACCAAAAACGAGGAGCAGGAGGTGGAGCAAAATTAATTTTCCAAACTCCACCTCGAACTCCACCTCGACGGTTTTTATTCTCTGATTGTCAGTGTTTTGCGTAGCAATCAAAAGGCGCATAGTTTCTAACT
>JAVBNK010000096.1:0-3197 GCA_031551595.1 Rikenellaceae bacterium
GAGCCAGGCGACGTCCTGCATGAATTTTTCATTGCTTACGGTCCAGTTCGCACCGAGCGACCAAAAAGGCTTGTACCGGGATTTCGGGTCGGTGCCGAACAGGTTCGTTTCGTCGATGCGGAGGCTGGCCGTCAACCCGTAGCGGCCATCGTAACGATAGGACGCATTGCTGTAAAACGCCACATAACGGTCCATCCTGTCGGCAAAAGGCTGTTGCGGCGCATAATAGTAGTATTCCCTGCTGGGCGATTGCGTCCCGGAGATGCCCCGGGCCAGGCTCACTTCGTCGATATACTTGCTGCCGAGGCTGTACTCATCGTAACCCCACTTTTCGATCGTGCTGGCCATATCGTGCCTTTGGCGGCGTTCGGCGCCGGCGATGGCCGTCACGGCGTGCTTATCGGCGAACGTGCGGTCGTAGTTGAGCTGCATGCGCAGGGTGTAGGAGGTCCATTCGCTGCGCCTCTCGTTGAGGAACCCGCCGGTGGGAATGTAGTTGACCGCCTGTTGCTTCCCTGCGATTTCCTCGATGCGGGTGGCGTTATTGACGTTGGTGCGGACGAAATAGGAGTCCTTGCGCTGTAACTGGGCGGTACGCACGTTGCCTATTTCGGTCTGGAAACGCACTTCCCCCGAGAATCCGTAGCCCATTTTGAATTGCAGGCCGAGGTTGATATTGTTGTACCATCGCTTATCCTGGTAGTTACCTTGCCCGAGTTGTTGCAGGGGATAATAGCTCTCGTCGAGCAGCCCCAGGCCGGTCAGGCGGTCGATCTCGCCCTGCGATTTACTTTGGTACCACGGCAACGGGTTGCCTTCTTCGTCGAAAAGCATGTAGTACGACGCGCGGCTGGTGCCGTCGAGGTAGGACGAGGCGTCGAAGCCGTTATCGAAACCGGCCCCGGAATAACTGCCCAGCAGGGCCAGGTCGGCGCTCATCCAGCGGAAGAAATTGTATTGCCCCTTCACGTTGTAGCCGATGCGGTCGCTGCTTTGGTCCTTAAGGATGGGCGAATCGCGGTTATAGTTGACGCTCATGGCATAACGATACTTCTCGGTGCCGCCGCGCACCGAAAGGTTATGGTACTGCGCAAACTCCAGCTTGTTCAGGAAATTATCCCTGAGCTGGCTGTAATTGTTGCGGCTGCGGTACAGGTCGAGCGTGCTTTGCAACTCCGCATCATCGATCGCCCCGGCCTCATGGTCGTAGAGCGCCTGCGACACGGGGTTCAGGAACAGGTCGCTGCGCAGGTTCGCGTAAGGCTGATGGTACACGCCGAACATTTCCTGCTGCCAGTCGACCAGCTCGCGGCTGTTCATCAGGTTCATATAACCGCGGTTGTCGCGCAGGGGCGTAAGCACGAACGTGCCGTCGTATTCGACCACCGTCTTGTTGGCCTGTCCCGAACGGGTCGTGATCACGATCACGCCGTTGGTCGAGCGGGCGCCGTAGATCGAAGCCGCCGTGGCGTCTTTCAGGATGGTGACGTTCTCCACCTCCGAGGGGTTGATGGTGGACAGGTAGTCCCTGCCGCCCTCGAAAGGAACGCCGTCCACCACATAGAGGGGCTGTTGCTCGCCCATGATGGTCGCCTTGCCGCGGATCTGCACGTCGTTCCTGTAGGCGGTATAACCCGCCGCCATCCCTTCGATGCGGGACAACAGGTCCGGTTCGAGTTTACTGCGGAGCATGTCGCCCGAGATCACGGTGAACGATCCGGCCGAACGCTCCTTGGAGAGGGTCTGGTAACCGGTCACCACCACGTCCTGGAGGGTTTCGATATTGGGTTCGAGCGAAACGGCCAGCGTGGTGCGTCCGCGCACTTCCACTTCGGCATTCTTGAAGCCTATGAACGACACGGTAAGCGAAGCGTCGGTCGGCAGCCCGCCCAGTTCGAAACGGCCGTCGGCGCCGGTCACCACTCCGTGCATGGAGCCTGCGTAACGCCGTACGACGCTCGCCCCGGCCAGGGGCTTGCCGTCGCCGTCGGTCACCAGGCCGCGTACGGTCAGGCCGCCACGCGCGGCGGCGGGGCGTGCCTGCGGGCTTTGGGTATCCGTACCCGCCGCCGGGACGGGGGCTTCGGCCTCAGGTTGCGGAGCGTCCGCCGGACGGTCTTTCGGGAAAAGCACGACCTGTTTGTCGTCGATGGTGTAACCGATCCCCGTGTTTTCGAGCATCGCATCGAGGAGTGTACGCAGGTCGGCATCGGTTTTTTGGACGCTCACCGTGCGGTTGCCGTCCACCAGGCGGCTGTTGAACATGAAATTATAGCCGCTTTTCGTATGCAGGTCGTCGAGAACCTGTTTAAGGGGCACATTGCGGTAATCCGCCGAGAGCCTGACGCCCTGGGCGTTTGCATCGAGCCATGCGCCCGACAGCAGCACGATCGCCAGTGCGCACCACAGGCCGCGCACGGAGAATGCTTTGCAACGACAGTATAAATCTTTCATAATCCTTGCATTAAATGGGTTAACGTTTCAGGTCAATGGTTACGGTCTCCCCGTCCATCGTACAAACGACGGGCGACGATTTGGAAATGTATTGAAGTATCCGCTCCAGGCTCCGGTTATCGAACGAGCCGGTGAAGGTATAGTTGCGGAGCCTGGGGTCCATGAGCCGGATATCGACCCGGAACCAGCGTTCGAGGCGTTGCGCCACTTCCTCCATGGGGGTATCCTCGAAGACCAGCCGGTTGTCGATCCATGCGGTGTACAGGTCGGTGTTCACATCGCTTTTCAGGTCCGTCCGCCCGTTCCCCCGGTCCAGGGTGAGCATCTGCCCCGGCTCCATGCTGACGGTACCGCCGCCGGGACTGCCGGCCCTGACCGAACCGCTCACCAGCACCGTGCGCAAGATGGGGCTGCCGGGATAGGCCGAAACGTTGAACCGCGTCCCGGTCACCCGGACGTCCATCCCGTCGGTACGCACCACGAAAGGCACTCCCCGCATTTTTTTCACATCGAAATAGGCCTCTCCGGTCAGCTCCACCTTCCGGTCGTCCCGTCCGAAACCCTCTTCCACCCTCAGCCGGCTGACGGCGTTGAGCCACTCGCAGTTGCTGTCCGGAAGGACGATCAGCGAACGCACGCCGGCCGGGCTGGTATATTCCTGCGCGGTGACGGGCACGGCGCTTTCGGGCAGTGATACCGGACGCAGCGAAAGCCAGGCCACCGCCCCGGCCAGCGGCACGAAC
>JAVBNK010000083.1:0-5991 GCA_031551595.1 Rikenellaceae bacterium
GATGAACTACCTGAACGTTCCCCTGCTGGCAAAGATTTATGTAATCCCCGGCCGTCTGAGCGTCGACCTGGGCCCCCAGCTGGGCATACTGCTCAACGGCAAACACGAAATGAAAAGCGCCATCGAAGTCCGGACCAGCGACACGACCGACGAATACCGCCATACCGACCTGGGCCTGGCCATGGGACTGACGTTCAACATCGGGCGCCTGTTCGTTCAGGGACGCTACAACCTGGGGCTGACCTACGTAAACGATGCGACCGCCCTGACGGACGCGCAATTCAAGAACAGGGTCATTCAGGTCGGGGCCGGGTACCGGTTCTGATTTGCGCCCGCGCCGGACCGCAGCCATCCGCCACTTTTTCCGCCCGGGGGATTTTTATTCCGGAAAAAATACGTACCTTTGCCGGCGTTATTTCTTTGTGGAAAGATTTGGCCGATTGCAACCACGTAAAAAAAGTGCTAAAGCAGCGTTTTGCCGTTTTCGTATCTTATTCGACCTGTCCTTCCATTTTAAAGAAGTGTTTAACCATGGAGCATGTGCGGCTTTTCCGCCCGGGCTCCCAAAACCTTTATTAAAATGGGATTTTTATTTACATCGGAATCGGTGTCCGAGGGGCACCCCGATAAAGTTTCAGACCAGATTTCCGACGCCATCCTCGATGAATTCCTGCGTCAGGACCCCAACTCGAAAGTAGCCTGCGAAACGCTCTGCACCACCGGCCTGGTGGTCGTGGCGGGCGAAGTGCGCTCGGACGCCTACGTCGACATCCAGAAGGTGACCCGCGGGGTGATCGGGCGGATCGGCTACACGAAAAGCGACTATAAGTTCGATGCGGCCTCGTGCGGGGTGATCTCGGCGATCCACGAGCAGTCGCAGGACATCAACCAGGGCGTGGTGCGCGAAAGCGTCGAGCAGCAGGGCGCGGGCGACCAGGGCATGATGTTCGGCTATGCCTGCACCGAAACGCGCGAGTATATGCCCGCCACGCTCATGCTGTCGCACGTGATCCTCAAGGAGCTGGCCGCGATCCGCCGCGAAGGCGGGGTGATGCCCTATCTGCGTCCCGACGCCAAGAGCCAGGTGACCATCGAATACGACGATGCGGGCCATCCGCAGCGCGTCCACACCATCGTGGTGTCGACCCAGCATGACGAATTCATCGCGGCGTGCGACGCGGGCGGCGAAAAACAGGCCGAGCGGCAGATGGGCGAACGCATTGAAAAAGACGTACGCGAGATATTGATCCCGCGCGTAAAAGCCCGTCTGGAGCGCGCCCAGGACCATCTGGCCGACCTGATCGACGACAACTATATCCTGCATGTGAATCCCACGGGCAAGTTCGTGATCGGCGGTCCGCACGGCGACACCGGCCTGACGGGGCGCAAGATCATCGTGGACACCTACGGCGGCCGGGGCGCACACGGCGGCGGCGCATTCTCGGGCAAAGACTCCTCGAAGGTGGACCGCTCGGCGGCCTACGCGGCACGCCACATCGCCAAGAACATGGTGGCGGCGGGCATCGCCGACCGCCTGTTGGTACAGGTGTCGTACGCCATCGGCATCGCCGAGCCGCTGAGCGTTTTCGTGGACACGTTCGGCACGGCCCGCGTGGCCCTGACCGACGGCGAGATCGCACGCAAAGTCACCGAAATGTTCGACCTGCGCCCGGCGGCCATCGTCGGGCGGTTCGGGCTGAAGAATCCTATCTTCGAACCCACCGCCTCGTACGGCCATTTCGGAAACCGTCCTTACAGCAAAGAAGTTACGCTCATGGATAACGGCCGCGAAGTCACGCGTGTGATAGAATTCTTCACCTGGGAAAAGCTGGACGAGGTGGAGCGCCTGAAAAAGGCGTTTTTCTAAACCCTCGCAAACCGGACGCGGCCCGCAGTCCCCAATGAGAGTCCGGCGGCCTTCTGTGAAGGGCGAAACCACAGGGATCGCCTGCGGGACGCAGGCCGCCAACCGACGCTGCGGAGCGAGGGCAGGGGCCGCTTTCGGACGATGCCGGGCCGCGAAGAACAAACCCGTGCGCAGCATGGGTAACTCCCCCGGACGCAGACAGGCACCGGCGGGCCGGCGGCTTTGCTGCAAAGGCCGAAATCGCTTCAACCATGCAACAAGAGGGCAGGTTTACGCATATGATGTGTAAACCTGCCCTCTTGTTATGGAAATAGTCCTCCTGCTCGCCGCCGCGCTCATCGCCGTCGCTCCCGCACACGCGCAATGCGGGAATCCCGCCGCCGGAAAACAATTTTAACGTGGGTTGCGCGTAAAGGATCGTGTGATGTGTTTGTTTTCCGGCATCAAATTTCGGGATTTCTCAAGCACGACTCGCGTGAACGGTTTCCGTCGAAGCAGCATGGGTACTGAAAACCCCACCCCTGCCTGCCCGTTGGCTTCGCCCTCCTCCTTCGCGCCCCGGCCATTTAAACAGGTTTGATGGCGCCCGGCTTGGCGTCGGTTGACAGGGGCGGGCTTGCCAATGGCTATGAATAGCCATTTGGCCAATGGAAGGATAAGTTGCTTAAGCGCACGTAATTTTACGTCGAATGGGGAGGCCCCGGCGTGCTTTTCTCGGCCAACTTCGACAGCCATTTCACCAAAGCCTCCCCCTGGGATTCGGGGCAAGATACGAAGAATACGCCCGGCCGGGCAGCGACGAGTATGGCTACAGCCGCACCTTCACCTACGCTACCATTCCGCTGGGAATCAATCACGTCTTCGGCAAACGCTATTCGCCCCACACCTTCGGGGCGGGTGCGGGCCTGACGATCCTCGCGCGGAAGATCCCCCTGTACTGCTACGACGGGGAGAGGGCGGGCCATGTAATCGGCCATTGCCAGTTCATGTACCGGCGCATCCCCGTCGGCGGAGGCTTCACATGGCGCATCGGATTCACCCCGGTCATCGGCACCTCGGGCGACATCATGCCCATGGTCGCCGCCGGGATCGGCTATTCGTCCTGAAAAAGTCCGTTTTTTTACCACAACCCGCACAATATATCCGCGTGCCCGGCCGTTTGTCAAACAGACTGAACGGTAAGGCACGCGCTTTGCATTGCCCCGTAACGAACACAACACACTGAATCCTATGGCGATATAAATATACCCTTTTTATCACTCTAATACACGATCAAGACTATGAAAAGGATTTATTTATTTTTGGGTGCGGCGGCCGTATCGGCTGCCGTGGGCGGGGTTGTATCCTATGCCGTCGTGCGCCACGCAAATCCCGAAGCACGCCGCATCGAATTCGCAGGACAGACCGCAGGGTCGCACTTCACGGCTTACCAGCACGATAACTATCCTGACCTCACCTACGCCGCCGAAAACTGCGTCAAAGCGGTGGTCAATATCGAAAAAACCGAAGAGATGCGCTCCGGGGGGATGCGTTCCTATGATCCGTTCCTCGAATTTTTCGGCATCCCGCAGGGCTACCAGCAGGAGCCGTCGACCCGCGAGCGCCGCTCGGGAGGCTCGGGGGTGATCATTTCTACGGACGGCTACATCGTCACCAATAACCATGTGGTCGAAAACGCCGCCAAACTCAAAGTGAAACTCAACGACGGCCGTACGTTCCCTGCGCGCCTGATCGGCACCGACCCTACGACCGACGTGGCGCTCATCAAGGTGGACGCCACCGACCTGCCGACCCTCGCGTTCGGCGATTCGGACGCGCTGCGGCTGGGCGAATGGGTGCTGGCGATCGGCAGCCCGTTCGACCTGCAATCGACCGTTACGGCGGGCATCGTCAGCGCCAAATCGCGCAGCCTGAACGTGATTCCCAGCTCGGTGCAGTCGAGCATCGAATCGTTCATCCAGACCGACGCCGCCGTCAACCCCGGCAACAGCGGGGGCGCGCTGGTCAATGTGAGCGGACAACTCATCGGCATCAACACCGTCATCAAATCGCCCACGGGCACCTATACGGGCTACTCGTTCGCCGTGCCGTCGGCCATCGTCCAGAAGGTGGTCGTCGACCTTAAAGAATACGGCGTGGTGCAGCGTGCGATGCTGGGCATCGGTTTCCGTGAGATCGACGAGCAGTTCCTCGAAGAGGAAGGCGACGATAAGAAGATCGCCGAAGAGGGCGGCATCTATGTGGCCTCGGTCGATCCGGACGGCGCCGCAGCCGCAGCCGGCATCAAGACCGGCGACGTGATCACCGCGATATCGGGCGTGCAGACCATGACCAGCGGCGAGTTTCTCGAGCAGATGGGCCGCCTCCGGCCGGGGGATAACGTAAAAATAACGGCGAAAAGAAGCGGGGCGGTGAAACAATTCGACGTGGTTCTGCGTAATAAGGTCGGGAAGGCGGAACTGCTGAAGAAAGACTATGTCGATGCGGCCGAATCCCTCGGAGGAACGTTTGCCGATTTGAGTGAAAAAGGGCGAAAAGACCTGAAGTTAAGCGGAGGAGTCGTGGTCACCGGAATTAAGGAAGGTGGCATTCTGAGCAAAGCCCGGGTAAAGAGAGGTTATGTGATCACTCATCTCAACGATCGAAAAATCAGTTCGGTAGCAGACCTGGCGAAGATCACTTCGAAGATCACCGCGATCGACGGCGTGTATCCCGACGGCAGGGCGGCCAGCTATTCGCTCTACGAGCCTGAAAAATAAACACATCCCGGCCCCAGCAATGAAGGCCGGGGTATTTGGGATAAACGGCCCGCAGGATGCAAAATGAAGGTGCGGGGGGCCTGAAACGAAAATAAACAAACCTGCCCGCAGGCGGCAGGAAATTTAATCACGAGATAAACCGTCGTCCGCGCCCGGCGGGAACGAAAATCCCGCCGGCGCACGGGCCAAACACTAAAGAGGCGGTTCGCGTAACCGCAGTAATACGGAAACAATACTTAAATGAGACAACTAAAGATCACCAAATCCATCACCAACCGCGAGAGCGCCTCGCTGGATAAATACCTGCAAGAGATCGGGAAAGAAGACCTGATCACCGTGGAGGAGGAGGTGGAACTCGCACAACGCATCCGAAAGGGCGACCAGGAAGCGCTTGAGAAACTGACCAAAGCCAACCTGCGATTCGTCGTTTCGGTCGCAAAACAGTACCAGAACCAGGGCCTCAGCCTGCCCGACCTGATCAACGAAGGCAACCTCGGCCTGATCAAGGCCGCAGAGAAATTCGACGAAACAAGAGGTTTCAAATTCATATCCTACGCCGTGTGGTGGATCCGCCAGTCGATCCTCCAGGCGCTGGCCGAACAGTCGCGCATCGTGCGCCTGCCTTTGAATCAGGTGGGCTCGCTGAACAAGATCAACAAGGCTTTCGCCCGCTTCGAGCAGGAACATGAACGCACCCCGTCGCCCGAAGAACTGGCTACGGCGCTCGACCTGCCGCGCGAGAAAGTGACCGATACGCTGCGCGTTTCGGGCCGTCATGTGTCGGTGGACGCGCCGTTCGCCGACGGCGAGGACAACAGTCTGCTGGACGTGCTGGTCAACACCGACTCGCCGAACGCCGACCGCGGGCTGATCAACGAGTCGCTCGGGACCGAAGTGGAACGTGCGCTGGCCACCCTCACCGACCGCGAAAAAGACATCATCAAGTACTTTTTCGGCATCGGGTGCTCGGAGATGACCCTCGAAGAGATCGGCGAAAAGTTCGGGCTGACGCGTGAGCGCGTGCGCCAGATCAAGGAGAAAGCCATCCGCCGCCTGAGGCACTCCTCGCGCAGCAAACTGCTCAAATCATACCTCGGGTAGACCTCGCAGAGCCGCCGGACGCCAACGTCCGGCGGTCTTGTTTACGCTGTCATGCGACGGCGATACAAACCGACGCGGCCAAGGAAACAGGTTTATTTTTCCCTGCTAACCCGGTTTAAGCGTAAAATAAAAGGCCCCCGCAGCAAGCTGCCGGGTATGGCCGTGGGGGGGGTGGCAGACGCCAACAGCCCCACCCCACCCGCCCAACCCACACCCCAACCAACACCAAAACAAAAACACAAGGAGAATAAAAGGGCACAACAG
>JAVBNK010000135.1:0-9719 GCA_031551595.1 Rikenellaceae bacterium
AACCCCGCAATAACCACCAGGACCGCCGCACCCGCGACGGTCCATCGTTTTTTACGGCTCTGAGCCATAGTCCGATGCGTTTACAGTTTTTTGCGGAGCGCCTCGCCTTCCTGCTCGAAGCCGGGCTTGCCGAGCAGCGCGAACATGTTGCGCTTGTACGCCTCCACGCCCGGCTGGTCGAACGGATTGACCCCCAGGATGTAGCCGCTGATGCCGCACGCTTTCTCGAAGAAATAGAGCAGCGACCCCAGCCAGTAGGCGTCGATCCGCGGCAGCCCCACCCGCAGGTTAGGCACTCCGCCGTCCGTATGTGCAATCATCGTACCTAACTCGGCCATGCGGTTCACTTCGGATAATCTTTTGCCCGCCAGAAAATTCAATCCATCAAGGTTTTCCGGGTCCGCAGCGATTTCGATGCGGTGCGCGGGTTCCTCCACCGAGATCACGGTTTCGAACAGCCGCCGTTCGCCTTCCTGGATATACTGGCCCATCGAGTGGAGGTCGGCCGTGAGGGTGACGCTGGCCGGGAAGATGCCTTTGTGCTGCTTGCCTTCGCTCTCGCCGTAGAGCTGTTTCCACCACTCGGCCACATATTGCAAACGGGGTTCGTATCCGGCCAGTATCTCGATATTGTATCCTTTGTTGTAGAGGGCATTGCGTGCGGCGGCATACTGCATCGCCGGGTTGTCCGCAAACGGCACGCCGGGGCGCGTGGCCGCTTCCATGTCGGCCGCCCCGCGCACCAACTCCCCGATGTCCGCCCCGGCCACCGCCAGCGGCAGCAAGCCCACGGGCGTCAGCACCGAAAACCGCCCTCCCACATCGTCCGGAATGACGAACCGGCGGTAGCCACCCTGCGTGGCCAGCGCGTGCAACGCCCCCCGCGAGGCATCCGTGACGGCGATGATGCGGCCGGCGGCCCCGGCCTTGCCGTAGCGGCGCTCGGCCTCGGCCTTCAGCAGCCGGAACGCCACCGCAGGCTCGGTCGTGGTGCCCGACTTGGAGATCACCACGATGCCGAAGTCATGTCCCTGCAGCGCCTCCAGCAACCCGGCGGTGTAATCTTCGCTCAGGTTCTGGCCTGCGAAAACCACCTGCGGCCCGGTATGCGCACGCAGGCAGGCGAAACTGTCCGCGAGGGCCTCCTGCACGGCGCGCGCACCGAGGTACGACCCCCCGATGCCCACCACGACCACCACGCCGCAGCGCGAGCGCAGGTCGTCCGCCGCCGCACGGATCGCATCCAGCTGCGCGGCGTCGACGCCGCCCGGCAGCCGCACCCAGCCCAGGAAATCGCTGCCCGCCCCGGAGCCGTTATACAACGCTTCATTGGCAGCCCGGGCCGCATCGGCCAGCGCTGCAACTTCCTTGTCCTGCAAGGCTTTCGAAATGTCTACGGTCAGCTTTTCCATAATCGTAATGTATTAGTCCTCCGCGCGGGAGGCGAAATCACATCCCGGACCGCACGAGGGTCGGGTCGCAAATTTTCCGTGTGCCTAAAGGCACCTGCGGGCTGACGGCCTTGCGTGCAAGGCCGGAAACGCTATATCAGTTTCGCGATCAGTTTATCCATCTCGGCCGACGCACCGGCCTGCTCGTAGAGGATGGCATGTACCATGTCGGAGATCGGCATTTCGATCCCGAATCTATTGCTGATAAGCGATATACATTTGGCCGCATAGTACCCCTCGGCCACCATTTTCATCTCGATCCGGGCGTTTTGCACCGAGTAGCCCTTACCCACCATCAGTCCCAGCGTGCGGTTGCGGCTGAACTGCGAGTAGGAGGTCACCAGCAGGTCGCCCAGGTAGGCCGACGCCGACACGTTGCGATCGTCAGGAAACGCCTGTTGCAAAAACCTGTCCATTTCGGTGTTGGCGTTGGAGATCAGCACGGCGATGAAGTTGTCGCCATAGCCCAGCCCCACCGCGATGCCCGCCGCAATGGCGTAAATATTTTTCAGCACCGAGGCGTATTCCACCCCGAAAATATCGGTCGAGCAACTCATCCGGATGAAGTCCGAGGCCAGGCGCGAGGCCAGCTGTTCGGCGTTGGCGCGGTCGGTGCAGGCCATCGTCAGGTAGGAGAGCCTTTCGAGGGCCACCTCCTCGGCATGGCACGGGCCGGTCAGGATGCCGATCTGGTTGAACGGCAGCCCGTACGTGCGGTTCATGAACTCGGCCACGGTGATATGTTCGGGCGTGATGATGCCTTTGATGGCCGAGATGACGAATTTATCCTCCAGCGACACGGCGAGGCCTTCGAGCGTGGTTTTCAGGAACGCCGACGGGGCGGCCAGCACGATCACGTCGGCATGGCGAACCACCTCGTTCAAATCGTCCGAGGCTTCGGGCCGGCGGTCGGCGAAGTGCACGTCGCTCAGGTACCTGGGATTCGAACCGTGCTCACGGATATGCCGCAACACCTCCGGGTTGCGCACGTACCACCCCACATGCCTTTCGTTCTGCAATATGATCTTCACCAGGGCGGTCGCCCAACTTCCGTAGCCTATCACGGCCCAACGCGCATGTTTATCGATCCTGAATCCCATTCTGAATAAATTATATTTCTCAAATATAATCAATTTTTCCCGACGGGACAACCTTATAAGAAAACAATGAAAAGTTTGCATAAAAACCATCCGTTTTTCGTACCTTTGCCCGATAGTGGTGAAAAATATGAGCAAAGAGTTGAAAAAGATCAAAAGCGCCCTTGTTTCGGTGTATTATAAAGAGGGGCTCGACGAAATTATACGCCGCCTGGACAAGGACGGCGTGACGATATATTCGACCGGCGGCACACAGCAATTCATCGAAAGCCTCGGGGTGGCCTGCACGGCCGTCGAATCGCTCACCGGCTACCCGTCGATCCTCGGCGGGCGCGTGAAAACCCTCCACCCGGGCGTGTTCGGGGGCATCCTCGCACGGCGCCACCTCGCGGAAGACCTTGCACAGCTCACCGAATATAAAATCCCGGAGATCGACCTGGTGATCGTCGACCTCTATCCCTTCGAAGCCACCGTAGCCTCGGGTGCGCCGGAGCAGGAGATCATCGAGAAAATAGATATAGGCGGCATTTCGCTCATCCGCGCGGCGGCCAAGAATTTCCGCGACGTGGTGATCGTAGGTTCGCAGGCGCAATACCCGATGCTGTCGGAGATCGTCGCCGCACAAGGCAGCGCGACGACCATCGAACAGCGCCGCCGGTTCGCGGCACACGCTTTCGCCGTCAGCTCGAACTACGACACGGCCATCTTCAACTACTTCAACCGCGAGGAGAATATCCCCGCCTTCCGCACCAGCTACAACGACAGCGCCACGCTCCGTTACGGCGAGAATCCCCACCAGCTGGCCACGTTCTACGGCCGCCTGGACGACATGCTCGAGAAACTGTGGGGCAAGGAGATCTCCTACAACAACATGCTGGACATCGACGCCGCGCTGGCGCTTATCGCGGAATATACCGAACCGACATTCGCCATTCTGAAGCACAACAACGCCTGCGGCATCGCCTCGCGGCCTGCGTTGGCGGACGCTTACCGCGACGCCCTGGCGGGCGATCCGGTGTCGGCTTTCGGCGGAGTGCTGGTCTGCAACCGTCCGGTGGACATGGCCACGGCCGACCTGGCCAACGCGCTCTTCTTCGAGGTGATCGTCGCCCCGGGGTACGAACCCGGCGTGCCCGACCTGCTGGAAACCAAGAAAAACCGCATCATCCTGCGCCTGAAGGACGGCAGCCGGCCCGTGCAGCAATACCGCAGCCTGCTGAACGGCGTGGCCGTGCAGGAGCGTGACGCGCAGGTGGGCGGTGTGAACACCGACATGACCCCCGTGACCAATACGAAACCCACCAAGGCGGAAATGGAGTCGCTGGCCTTCGCCAACAAGATCGTCAAGCACTCGAAAAGCAACGCCATCGTGCTGGCGCGCGACGGGATGATGCTCGCCAGCGGCGTGGGGCAAACCTCACGCGTGGATGCGTTGCGCCAAGCCATCGCCAAGGCCCAAAGCTTCGGGTTCAACCTCAAGGGCGCAGTGATGGCGTCGGACGCTTTCTTCCCCTTCGCCGATTGTGTCGAGATCGCCCACCAGGCAGGCATCACCAGTGTGATCCAGCCCGGCGGATCGGTACGCGACCAGGACAGCGTGGACTACTGCAACGCCAACGGGATGAGCATGGTGTTCACCGGAATGCGCCACTTCAAACACTAAATTATGCCGCACACCAGGCAGCGTTACTGCGTTGCGGGCCCCTGGCAGCCCAGCCGAATACCCTCCGTAGTTCCTTCGCGTTTTTCGGCCCAAGCCTGTACCTGCCGCCTGCTGCGGGCATAATCCCACTCAATAACATACTGAATCGATAAATAAAATGGGACTTTTCTCTCTGACTCAAGAACTTGCCATCGACCTAGGGACGGCCAACACGGTCATCATCCATAACGGCAAAACCGTGGTCGACGAGCCGTCGATCGTGGCGCTCGACTACCACTCCGGCAAACTGGTCGCCATCGGCAACCAGGCGCGCCAGATGCATGGCAAAACCCACCAGGATATCAAAACGATACGCCCGCTCAAGGACGGTGTGATCGCCGACTTCAACGCCACGGAGCTGATGCTGCGCGGCATGATCAAAAAGGTCAAGATGAGCGGCAACCTCTTCAGCCCGTCGCTCAAGATGGTGATCTGCATCCCGTCCGGATCGACCAACGTCGAGATCCGCGCCGTGCGCGACTCGGCCGAACACGCCGGCGGCCGCGAAGTCTACATGATCTACGAACCGATGGCCGCCGCGCTGGGCGCAGGCCTCGACGTGGAGGCCCCCGAAGGGCACATGATCATCGACATAGGCGGCGGTACGACCGAGATCGCCTGCATCTCGCTGGGCGGTATCGTCTGCTCGGAGAGCATCAACGTGGCCGGCGACGTGTTCACGGAAGATATCCAGGCCTATGTGCGTTCGCAGCACAACCTGCGCATCGGCGAACGGACGGCCGAGGATATCAAGATCGCCGTGGGCGCCGCCCTTTCCGACCTGGAGGAAGAACCGGAGGATTACGTGCTCACCGCCCCGAATATCCTCACGGCGCTGCCCTCGACCCTCACGCTGTCGTACAACGAGGTGGCTTATGCGCTCGAAAAATCGCTGGTGAAGATCGACGCCGCGCTGATGAAGGTGCTGGAGAAGGTGCCGCCCGAACTGTACGCCGACATCGTCAAGAAAGGGGTCTACCTGGCCGGCGGCGGGGCGTTGCTGCACGGGCTGGCCAAGCGCCTCTCGGAAAAGACCAACATCCCGTTCGTGGTGGCCGACGACCCGCTCAGGGCCGTGGCGCGCGGCACGGGAATCGCCCTGAAAAATATCAACAAGTTTTCATTCCTGATGAAATAGTTTTCCCAAACGACCTGCAATTGCGGCGTTACGGGCGGCATCCCGACCGGTCACATACCTTTTGTCCGTATGCTCCCCCGCAGGATGTGTCCCAAGCCTTACCCTTGCATTCCGTTTTGAAAAACCGTTCCGCCAATGCCCTAATTACCGAGGCGTGTTAAAACTCGTACAGTTCCTCCGTAAGATCTACGTCCTGCTGCTGTTCGTCCTGCTGGAGTCGATCTGCCTGCATTACTACGCGGGCAGCACGAGTTACACCCGCTCGCGCCTGGTGGCTGCGTCGAACAGCGTGCTGGGCGGGATGCGCGAAGGCATCTCGCACGTGGGTTCCTACTTCACCATGACACGCCAGAACCGCGAATTGACGGACCAGGTGGCCCTGCTGCGCAACCGGCTGGCGATGTACGAAAGCGACCCGGCGATCCACCTGCCCGCCCCCGGGGAGATCGCCGCCTACCAACACCAGACCGCCCGGGTGATAGGCAACAGCGTGAGCGGCCAGAACAATTTCTTCACCCTGAACCGCGGGATGCGCGACGATGTCGAGGCGAATATGGCCGTCATCACGCCCGACGGATGCATTGCCGGGTATGTGCTGTCGTGCAGCGAAAAATTCGCCGCCTGCATGTCGGTGCTCAACCGCGAATTCCGTACCAGCGGCAAGTTCAAACGCGCCGAATACACGGGCCTGGTATCGTGGGACGGGGTGAGCCAGCAATATGTCGTGCTGTCGGAGATCCCGAAATACGCCGAGATCGTCAGGGGCGATACGATCGTCACATCGGACTACTCTTTCTACTTCCCGCCGGGGCTGATGATCGGCACGGTGGAGGACTGGACGCTGGACGACCAGACATACAGTTACAACATCCGGGTGAAACTGGCCCCGCGGTTGGGATCGATGCGCGACGTGGTGCTGGTGCGTTACATGGACGCCACGGAACGCGCGGAGCTGGAACATTCGGACGGATACCATTTAAACGATTAGTCCACACACAGATGCATCGTTTCGAGATATATTTTCCATGCCTGCGGCCGCAGGGGCCGCACCAAAGGTACAAGCCCCGGGCACGGGCATTTCGCCGGGGCGAAACGCGAACGACGGACCATGCGGAAAAAATCGGATCCATAATTTTATCCATACATCCAGAGTTTTCCTGATATGCCGAGGGCCTTGCAATTCATACTGCTCTTCGTGGGGCTGTGGCTGCTGCAAACGCTGCTGCTGGACAACCTCGACCTGGGCATCTACATCCACCCGATGGCCTACCTGGCGCTGGTGATCCTGCTGCCGATGGAACTGGCACCGGTGTGGGTGCTGCTTTCGGCGGCTGCATTGGGCGCGCTGGTCGACCTTTCGTCCGGCACCCCGGGCCTGAACAGCGCCGCCGTGATGCTGGTCGCCTTTGCACGGCCGTTGCTGCTGCAACTGGCCGTCGGCAAGGAAGATATCCATGACGGCGGGCTGCCCACCTCGGCACGCATCGGCATGGCGGGTTTTCTGCGTTATGCGTTCGCCCTGGCGCTGGTCCACTGCATGGCCTATTTCACGCTCGAAGCGGCCACATGGAGCTATTTCTACCTGACCGCATTGCGCATCGTGCTCAGCGCCGTAGTCACGACCGTCGTGGTCTGTTTCATCCAGTTGCTGTTCATCCACCGCTGATGGCAAGCCGCATCAAAATATTGCATATCGTAGTCCTGGCGGTCTTCGGGGTGCTGGCGATGCAGCTCTTCAACCTCCAGGTGCTCAAGCAGGACTACAAGGACAAGGCGGCCAACAACGTGCTGCGCTATGAGGTGCAGCACCCCCCGCGCGGCGAGATCTACGACCGGCGGGGCGAATTCCTGGTGCAGAGCAAAGAGTCGTACGACCTGATGGCCACGCCGTGCGAGGTGCGTGAGTTCGACACGGCGATGCTGAGCACAATCACGGGCGTGCCGGTTGAAACGATCCGCAAGCAGCTGCAGAAGGCGGCCGCATTCTCACGCCGGCGTCCCTCGGCAATCATCAAACAGATGCCCAAGGAGATGAAGCTGCGCCTGGACGAGCGCAGCCTGCCCGGATTCCATACGGTCTACCGCACGGTACGGTCGTACCCGGCCAAGATCGCGGGCAACCTGCTGGGCGACGTGGGCGAAGTGAACGATGCGCACCTGACCTCCGACACGTATTACCGCAGCGGCGACTACATCGGCATGAGCGGCATCGAACGCGCCTATGAGCACATCCTGCGCGGCAAAAAGGGAGTGAAAGTGAGCGTCGTGGATGTCCACGGCATCGCCAAGGGCTCTTACCAGGGCGGCGTCTACGACTCGGTGGCGGTGCCGGGCCCGGGGATCACCTGCACGATCGACGCGCGGGCGCAGGCGCTGGCCGAAGAACTGATGCGCGGCAAAGTGGGCGGCGTGGTGGCCATCGAACCCTCGACGGGCGAGATCCTGGTGATGGCCAGCAGTCCCACCTACGACCCCGACGAACTGGTGGGCCGCGAACGCGGCAATAACTATAAGAAACTGCTGGACGACAAACGCCACCCGCTGTTCAACCGCGCGGTGAAATCGCCCTATCCCCCCGGCTCGACCTTCAAACTGATCAACGGGCTGATCGGCCAGCAGGAAGGGGTGCTCATGCCGCAAACCGCCTATCCGTGCTACTCGGGATACAAGATCGGGCGCGGCGTGGGGTGCCACAACCACAGTTCGCCGCTCAACCTGCAACAAGCCGTGCAGAACTCCTGCAATGCCTACTTCTGCTACGTGTTCCGCAACATTATCGACAACCGCAAATACGGCGGAGTGAAGAACGGCTACCGGGCCTGGGAAGATTATGTGGAAAGTTTCGGCTTCGGGCGCAAACTGGGGTCGGACTTCCTGGACGAAAATTCGGGCCGGGTGCCCACCGTGGAGCACTACAACAGGATGTACCGCGGCAGCTGGAACTCGCTGACGGTCATATCGCTTTCGATCGGACAGGGCGAGTTGGGCTGCACGCCGCTGCAGATGGCCAACCTGGCGGCCACGGTGGCCAACCGGGGCTATTACTACATTCCCCATATCGTCAGCCGCATCCATGACCGCGATTCGATCGACGCACGCTTCTACGAGCGCCACGCGACGATGGTCGAAAGCAAATATTTCCTGCCCATCGTGGACGGGATGTACGACGCCGTGCACAAGGACGGCGGTACGGCCCGCATAGCCTACATCCCGGGGATGGACGTGTGCGGCAAGACCGGTACGGCCCAGAACCCGCGCGGGGCCGACCACTCGACGTTCCTGTGTTTCGCCCCGAAGGACAACCCGAAGATCGCCGTATCGGTTTACGTCGAGAACGGCGGCTTTGGCGCATCGGTCGCCGCACCCATCGCCAGCCTGATCATCGAAAAGTACCTCACGGACACCATTATGCGCCCCGACCTGGTGGAGTATATCAAAAACAAGCACATCTCATACCCGTCCTATGACCGCAAGTAACCGCAACCAGGCCATGTTCGGGGCAGTGGACTGGACCTCGGTCGGCATCTTCCTGCTGCTGATGCTGATGGGGTGGCTCAACATCTACGCCGCGGTATTCGACGAGGCGCACGCCTCGATCCTCGACATCTCGCGAAGCTACGGGAAGCAGCTGATGTGGATCGGGGTGTCGCTGGCCATAGCGGTCGTGGTACTGCTGGTGGACGTGAAATTCTTCCACATGTTCGCCTACCCGTTCTACTGGGTGATGCTGCCGGTACTGGTTGCGGTAGCGTTCCTGGGGCAGGAGGTCAACGGCGCACGGTCGTGGTTCATGATCGGCGGAGTGGCGTTCCAGCCCACCGAGCCGATGAAATTCGCCACGGCGCTGGCCCTGGCCCGCTACATGAGCAACTACTCGTTCTCGGTCAAAAGCATGCGCGACATGACCAATGTGGCCATATTGCTCGGCCTGCCGGCGCTGGCGATCATGCTCCAGCCCGACACCGGGAGCGCGATGGTTTACGGGTCGCTGATCTTCATGCTCTACCGCGAAGGGTTCAACGGCTGGACCTATATCATATTGGGAATGGTCATCGCACTGTTCATCTTCTCGTTTCTGCTGGAGCCGTTGGTGCTGCTGATCCTGCTGGTGCTGTGCTGCGCGGCGGGGGTCGGGCATACCACCGGGCGATGGCGGGGCGTGCTGGTCTACCTGGCGGGGCTGGCGCTGGCCACACTGTTGGCCTACACGGCCTGGAACTTCGCAGCCCCGGCGCCCGAGAACGGCTACCGCAGCCTGCTGGTCTGCTCGGCGCTCTCGCTGGCGCCCGTGGCCGCGTTCGCCTACCGCAACCGGCTGCGCAAAGTGTATA
>JAVBNK010000068.1:0-3374 GCA_031551595.1 Rikenellaceae bacterium
GAAACTGCTTTTGCGCAGGTATCCCGAGACCACTATGCGCCTAAATCCCAGCCGCGCGGCCTCGCTAACGCGTTGCTCTGTGCGCGGGGCGGGGCGCACCTCGCCCGAGAGGCCGATCTCGGCGGCGCAGCACAATCCGGAAACGATCTCGCGGTCGAAATAGGAGGAGATGATGGCGGCCACCACGGCGAGGTCCACCCCAGGATCGGATATTTTAAATCCACCAGCAAAGTTTAAAAAGACGTCTTTTTGGTACATCTTCATGCCGAGCCGTTTTTCGAGCACGGCCAGCAGCATATTCAGGCGCTTGCCGTCGAAACCCGTCGCCGAACGCTGGGGCGTGCCGTAGGCGGCGTTGCTCACCAGCGCCTGGGTCTCGATCAGGTAGGGCCGGATGCCGTCCACGGCGGCCCCCACGGCGATCCCGCTGAGCGGTTCCTCGTAGTGGGTGAGCAGGATTTCGGACGGATTGTCCACCTCGACCAGCCCCTCGGAGCGCATCTCGAACACCCCGATCTCAAACGTCGCCCCGAAGCGGTTCTTCGCGCCACGCAGGATGCGGTAGACGTTGTTGTTGTCGCCCTCGAACTGCAGCACCACGTCGACGATGTGTTCCAGGATTTTGGGCCCGGCGATCGTGCCGTCCTTGGTGATGTGGCCGATCAGGAAGACCGACGTGCCGGTGGTTTTGGCGTATTTGAGCAGCGCCGCGGCGCACTCGCGCACCTGCGACACGCTCCCTGGCGACGAGTCGATCGCGTCCGAATAAATGGTCTGGATCGAGTCGACGATGAGCAGATCGGGACGCAGTTCTTCGGCCTGCAAAAGAATATTTTCCAATAATGTATCGGCGTAGATCAGGCACCCGGGATGGTCCTTCCCGAGGCGTTGGGCGCGCATCTTGATCTGCTGAGGGGATTCCTCGCCCGAGACGTAGAGCGTCTTCAACTCGGGCGTCCCCAGGGCGATCTGCAGGCTCAGGGTCGACTTGCCGATGCCCGGCTCGCCGCCCAGCAGCACGAGCGATCCCCGCACCAAGCCGCTGCCGAGCACGCGGTTCAGTTCGTTGCCCGCCAGGTCGATGCGGCGGTGGTGCTGCTCCTCGATCTGGCCCACCGGCACGGGCCGCGCCGCGGGCACGCGCACCAGCGCCGACGGCGCGGCGCTCTCGCGGCTCAGCACCTCCTCGACGAAGGTGTTCCACTCGCCGCACGCCGGGCACCGCCCGAGCCATTTGGAGGCCTCGTTGCCGCAGTTGCTGCAGAAATAGGCTTTCTTGACCTTGGCCATTATGGGCCTTTTATGAAAAACCGGTAAATGTCGTTCCCGTTCGCGTACAGCAGCAGCGCAAAGAGCAGGATCAGCCCCACGGTCTGGGCGTGAACCAGGAATTTCTCGCTGGGTTTGCGGCGCATGATGATCTCGTAGAGCACGAACATCACGTGCCCGCCGTCGAGCGCCGGGATCGGCAGGATGTTCATCACCGCCAGCACGATCGACAGGAAGGCGGTCATCGTCCAGAATTTATACCAGTCCCACGTACCCGGGAAAATGTTGCCGATCGAGAGTACGCCCCCGAGCGATTTATAGGCCTGGGTCTTGGGATTGAAGATCAGTTTGAGCTGTTGCCAGTAGTCGCGCAGCTGCATGGCGGTCACCTTGAACCCGTCGGGGATCGACTGCAGGAGCGTGTAACTCATGTGTTTCAGCGGCATGGCGGCGTAGACGCCGATCTTTCCCTGGTCGGTGATATGCAACGGGATCGTCACTACCGCGAGCGAATCGGCCACCCGGCGGCGGACACCGATCTCGACCTGCTGGTTTTTCTGCTCCAGCAGCGCGTCCTGGAATTCATTGTAAAATGCGACCGGTTCACCGTTGAGAGAGACCAGCGTGTCGCCCGGCAGGATGCCCGCCCCGGCGGCCGGACCGTCCACCAGGACGCTGTCGATCACGAACGGGATGCGCATCGTCATAAAATCGGGGCTCTGGAGCATCTCGGCCGCCCGCATTTTTCCGAAGGGGATTGAAACCCTCGCGCTTCCGCGCGACACCTCGACCGTCTCGGGGTGGTAGAGGGCCATGTCTTTGGGAAGTTCCAGCGCGTTTTTCGCCTCCTTGCCGTCCATCCCGAGGACGATGTCGCCGTCTTTGAACCCGATCTCATGGGCCAACTCGTTGAACGCATACCCGGATGTTACCTCCGAAGGGATCACATAATCCCTCCCGTAGGACCAGCTGAGTCCGATGTAGATCAGGAAGGCCAGGACCACATTCATGAAAACCCCGCCCACCATGACGCACAGCCGCTGCCAGGCGGGTTTCGAGCGGAACTCCCACGGCTGGGGCTCCTGGGCCAGTTGGTCGGTGTCCATCGACTCGTCGACCATGCCGGCGATCTTGCAGTACCCCCCGAACGGGATCCAGCCGATGCCGAACTCCGTCTCGCCGATCTTGAACTTCAGGAGCGAAAACCACGGGTTGAAGAAAAGGTAAAACTTGTCGACCCGCATCTTGAACAGCTTCGCAAAGAAAAAGTGCCCGAACTCGTGGATGAACACCAGCAGCGAAAACGCCAGGATGAATTGCAATATTTTGATAACGATTTCCATGTCTGTATTTTAATTTTATCGTCATCCCGAGCGAACGGAGCGACGAGGGATCTATTGATGATTTTTTCGCCTTTGGCGCCTTCCTTTTTGTCCCGACACAAAAAGGAAGCAAAAAAGTCGCCGCCTTACCGTCGCGGCGCCGCTCCCGGGAGCGAATGTTACCTCGCTTCGCTTTCTCCGCCCCGCGCTGCGCGCGACTGCGGGCTCCGCTCGATGGGCTCGAAGCGCTGTGCGATTCTCGGCTCCCTCGTTACACGGTAACTTCGGGTGATCTCCCTCCGCGGCTTTCTCCCGCTCCGCTAAAATGGGGGAAGTTTTTACGGAAGATTGAAAGAACGGTACTATTTTATAACTTCATAACCGCTTCGCGGGCGATCCGGCGGGCTTCGGCGTCGCAGGGGGGCAGTTCGTCGAAGGCCGGGGCGGGCAGGAAGGAGGCTCTCTCAAGGGTCTTTTCCACCACGCGATTGATCTGCGTAAAGCCGATTTCACGGTCGAGGAAGGCCCGCACGGCCACCTCGTTCGCGGCGTTGAGCACGCACCCGCTGTTGCCGCCGCGCTCCAGCGCGCGGTAAGCGAGGCGCAAGTTAGGAAATTTTTCGTGATCCACGGGCAAAAAGGTCAATCCGGCGCAGGCGGAAAAATCGAAACGCCCGCCCGCCAGCGGCCAGCGCTGCGGAAAACTCAACGCATACTGGATCGGCAGCCGCATATCGGGGGTCCCGAGTTGGGCCTTGACCGCCCCGTCGGCGAATTCGACCA
>JAVBNK010000050.1:0-3480 GCA_031551595.1 Rikenellaceae bacterium
CGGTCAAAGAGGCGATCGCCGCCAGCTGGCCCAACAGCATCGACGACACGTGCGCACGCCGCGAATGGGGTTGGAACCCGAAATGGAACCTGCAAACGATGGTCGCCGATATGCTTAGGGTGATCGGCGAAAAATACGGGAAATAACGCGGCGGAATCGCCTGAAAAGAAATGCGGGGCCGCAAGGCCCCGCATTTCTTTTATCGGATGATCCGGATCAGTTCACGGGGTCGATGACGATGTCGAACGAATCCAGCAGCCCGGACACTTGCGAGAGCGAGAAGCGGGCTTTTTTTATGCGGTTTTTGAGGGGGTCGATCGAGTAGCCGAACGAAGTGCGCAGGTCGGCGTTCTCGAGGATGGTGTTTTCCAGGCGGGTGCCCGTGAAGTCGCATTTCTCGAACACGCAGCTCGTCAGGTCGCAACCCGTCAGGTCGGCCTCGCGCAGCCGCACGTTACGGAACGGGGTATTCCGCATTGCGGTTTCGAAGAACGATGCGTTGTCCAGGATGCAGTCCTCGAACGTGACGGACATCCCCAACGGGTTGCAATCTTCGAAGTGCACGCCGAGCATTTTACAGCCCCGGAACCGCACTTCGCGCAAGGCCACCCCGGAGAGTTTCGCCAGGCTGAGGTTACAGCTGCTGAATTCGCACTCGCTGAATACGCACCCCGAAAAATCGGCCTCCGAGAAGTCGCAGCCGCCGAAGGTGCATTTTATGTATTCTCCCTGTTCGGGAGGGTTTTGCAGGAAATCGTTCTTACTGAATTTACGGTCGGTAATGAGTTTCATCGCACATATCTGGGTTAAGCAGCCCCAAAGATAAAAATAATTCCGGCACGAAAAGAGGCATTTGCCCGTGGACCCGCAAAAAAAACAGGCCCGTGGCGGGCAAAGGCTGCGGCACATTCAGGAACCTGATACGTTGCGGAAGATTTGGCGCGTGGGGGGATGGAGTGGGGGCTGGGTTTGTCCGGTATGCTTCATGAGGTCCCGGGCAAAGCCTCAGAATCCGCCGTCCGTTCTTCTGCCCTTATAAGCAACCCATCCTACCCTTTGGCCAATGGCTATTAATAACCGTTTGCAAGCCCGCCCCTGTCAACCGACGCCAAGCCGGGCGCCGTCAAACCTGTTTGAATGGCTGGGGCGCGAAGGAGGAGGGCGAAGGGCAGGGATGAGGCTTTCAGTACAAATGCGGCTTCGGCAGAAACCGTTCACGCGAGTCGTGCTCAATGGATCGCGAAATTTGATGCCGGGAAACAAACACATCACACGATTCCTTACGCGCAACTCACGCGATTGCTTTACCATCGCTTTCCATTTTGCAAGCAAAGTTTGCATAGCCCTTCCCTGGAAAGGGGAGGGCTTGGGTGGGGTTGCCGGCACATCGGCGGCTTGTAAAAGCCGCTAACGGGTGTCCGACGAATTCAATCTCTAAGGGTTCGATTCCCCGCCGGTTTGGTTACCCATGCGATGCATGGGTTTCCTCCTCGCGGCCCGGCATAGTTCGCAAGCGACCTCTGCTCTCGCTCGCAGCGTCGGTTGCGGCGATCCTCTCCCCATCTCCCGCGGCTGCGGGGGTCGAACTCGGAGATTTCGAGCCGCGGGAGATGGCGATTGCCCCAGGCAATCGCAGCCTTTACAATACCCCGTAGCTTGCTGCGGGGTTGTTTATTCAGACTCGCCGGATTATATATCGCTGTGGATCATGGTATTTAAATTCGTCGAACTCACGTTAAGGAGGTATTACGGGCATCTTTGGCGTACCCTCTCCCGGGGTATTCGAAAGAGGACGGGAAGGGGTCTTTGGCCGTTTTGCCCGGGAGTGCACCGTCCGGAAGCCTTTGGCATCGCTCCACGTTCCGGACGACTGGCCGGAAGCGTCCCGGACAACCCGCCCGGTACTTTCTCCCGGTCAGTACTCTCACCCGGCTCTCGCCCGGTTTTGGCCGGCCCCGGGCGAGAGGGGGCGGGCTTTGCAAACGGCCTGCATGGCCGTGTGCCCAATGGTAACCCCGCATAAGAGGCGGAGTGTACGTGGATATAAAAAGGCCGCACCATGAAGGTGCGGCCCGTGGGTGTTTATCGCTTGTTTGCGCGGGTTACTTCTTGGTGTAATCCATCGCAGCCATGCGCAGGTAGCTGTCATAGCGCCATTTGGCATTTTCCTCGGCGGCTACGAAGAGTTCTTTGGCCTCGACCGGGAACGATTTGAGCAGCGAGGTGTAGCGCACTTCGTTATGGAGGAACGTCTGGAATTTCGACCAGTCGGGCTCCTTGCTGTCCATCGTGAAGGGGTTCTTGCCTTCGGCGATCAGCGTGGGGTTGTAGCGCCACATCTGCCAGTAGCCGCACTCTACGGCACGTTTTACGGTCATCTGCGATACGCCCATGCCGCCCTTGATGCCGTGGTTGATACACGGGGCGTAAGCGATGATCAGCGACGGGCCGTCATAGGCCTCGGCCTCTTTGATGGCCTGCAGGTACTGGTTGTGGTTGGCGCCCATGGCGACCTGGGCCACATAGACATAGCCGTAGGTCATGGCGATTGCGCCGAGGTCTTTCTTGCGGATGCGCTTGCCGGCGGTGGCGAATTTAGCCACGGCGCCCACGGGCGTAGCCTTCGACGACTGGCCGCCGGTGTTCGAGTACACCTCGGTGTCCATCACCAGGATGTTGACGTTCTCGCCCGAAGCGATCACGTGGTCCAGGCCGCCGAAACCGATGTCGTACGCCCAGCCGTCGCCGCCGAAGATCCATTGCGAGCGTTTCACCAGGTACTGTTTCATCGCCAGGATGGCCTTGCAGGTGTCGCAACCGCAGGCTTCCATCATCGGCACGAGGCGTGCCGATACTTCGACGCTCCTGGCCGGGTCGTTGCGGCCGTTGATCCACTCCTGCATCACGCCCTTCAATTCGGCGGAGCATTTTTTACAGTTGGCGATGGCGTCGGTCATTTTCACCGCCAGGCCGTCGCGCAGTTTTTCGGTGCCGATGTTCATCCCCAGGCCGAACTCGGCATTGTCCTCGAACAGCGAGTTCGCCCAGGCCGGACCGTGTCCCTTCGCATTCTTGCAATAGGGGGTCGAGGGGGCCGAGCCGCCGTAG
This sequence comes from Rikenellaceae bacterium, assembly GCA_031551595.1. Taxonomy (GTDB): domain Bacteria; phylum Bacteroidota; class Bacteroidia; order Bacteroidales; family Rikenellaceae; genus JAVBOW01. The sequence continues at coordinate 3,109 of JAVBNK010000050.1, forward strand.
ATCGACGAGCAACCCGTGGCGTTGGCCACCATCATGCGGTCGCCGAACAGCTGGGTGATCGCCTTGATATAAGGGGTTTCGCCGCAACCCGCGCAGGCGCCCGAGAATTCGAACAGCGGTTGTGCGAACTGCAGGTTCTTGACGGTCTTGGTCTTGTCGACCACGGTGTCCTTGTAACCCACCTTGTGGTGCATGTATTCCCAGCGGCCGATCTCGGCTTGCTGCGATTCGAGGGGCTTCATGACCAGGGCCTTCGTGGGCGACGGGAAGATGTCGGCGCAGTTGCCGCAGCCCGTACAGTCGAGGGCGCTCACCTGGATGCGGAATTTATACTCTTTCGTCGCGCCCGCGCCCTGTACGGTCACTGTGCCT
>JAVBNK010000014.1:0-9542 GCA_031551595.1 Rikenellaceae bacterium
CCCATTATGGATAAATTATCGGATTTCAAACCGCAAAGTGCCGTCCGGCACCCGGATCAACGGACTTTGCGGGGGCAAAGATAATAAATACTTGCCGGATTGTTGATAAAAATGCGATAACTTCCCCCGGGCGCAGGGAGCGCCACCCTGCGGAATAACTACTTTTGGGGTGTCATTTGAAAAATCCGGCCGTCATGCAGCATGATCTGAAAAACGAAGTGAATATTGAACTGGGCGAAGAAGTTGCGCAGGGGGAGTATGCAAATCTGGTCATTATTTCACATTCGTCGTCGGAATTCGTACTCGACTTCGCGGCGCTCATGCCCGGAGTCCCCAAAGCCAAGGTCAAGAGCCGTATCATCCTCACCCCCGAACATGCCAAACGGCTGCTGATGACCCTCCAGGACAACATCACGCGCTACGAGAGCAATGTAGCCCGTATCGACATCCCCACCCCGAAGATGGACGAAGCCGACCAGGTGACCATGAGTTTCAACGTCGGCGAGGCTTAACCTGCCGCCCTTGCTTCGGGCGCCGGTTCCTTCGAAGAAAATTAAGAATGATCGGGAGTATCCCTCAGGGCGTGGCCGTTTTCGGCTATACGCCCCGGTTCAGTTTATAGATCCAGGCGCCGGGGGAGGTTGACGAGAGTTCCTGTCGCGCCGATTCGGCCTGCTGCTCGGTGTCGAAGCCGCCGCAACTCACCCCGAAACGCCCTTTAGGCATCTCGATCACCGTATATTGCGCAGCTTTGGCGCCGGACTCGCGGATGAACCGGTCGGCGTTTTCACGGGTGCTGAATACATTGATGATAAGGTGGTACGGGCCGCCCGTGGCCGTTACGGCCGGTGCCGTTCCGGGTTGTGCGGAGTCCGGGGCGGCGATCCCTTCCGGTTGTGCGGCGGGTTCGTCCGCAGGCGTTTCCTCCTTTTGCGCCGGGTTTTCGGGCGGGGCTTGCGCAACGGCAGGCCCGCCGTTTTCTGCACGGTCGAATACTAAAGGATAGGCCAGGATCAGCGCGATAACGGCCGCAGCCACGCCGACGGCCGTCCATACCGCCGACTTGTTGTAGGACGGGAGCGCCACCACCTCGGGCACACCGAGGTTCAGCGCCCGGTCGAGTTCGGGATCGGGCGTGAACTCCCCGTCGCGTACCGTGCCCACGCCTTCGATAGCGAGGGTTCCGGGCAGTTTGCCGTCGGCGATGCCCGTTTCGGCCATCCATGAGCGGCAGGCGGTTTCGGCCAGCGTCCGGTCGCCGGTCGTCTGTGCGACCAACTCGGCCAGCGATGCCGCGCCCGGCTGTTGCGCGGCGATGAAACGCACCGCATTGCGCGGCGGGATCAGCTTGCGTTTGCCTTTCAGTTCGGCGGGGCGGCGTTCGAAAACGATGGTCCCCACACCGGGCAGGGCCACGTCGCGGTGCGATACCAGGGCGTTGAATATGACCTTATTGACAGGGTTCATTGCTTGCGGTTTTTGGGTTTCGCGCCTTTTTTAGCCGGTTCCGCGTAAGGCTTCAGGGGCGGCGGGACGACGGCCGGTTTGGACAGCGCCCGGAAGATGAACCACAGGCCCACGGCGATGAACGGCAGGCTGAGCAGTTGGCCCATGTTGAGCAACATCCCTTCCTCGAAAGTTTCCTGCGGGTTTTTGATGAATTCGATGGCGAAACGCGTGGCGAATACCATCACCAATCCTGTGCCGAACAGCATTCCGGGCCGGCGCCGGGCCGTGTCGCGCTTGTAGTAGAGCCACAGCAGCAGGAAGAAGGTCGCCAGGTAGCACAGCGCTTCATAGATTTGTGTGGGGTGCTTGGGCAGGGTTTCCCCGCGCAGGGAGAAAATGAATCCCCAGGGCTGCGCGGTTTCGGTGCCGTAGATCTCGGAGTTGAACAGGTTGCCCAGGCGCACGAGGCATCCGGCGATGGCCACGGCGATCATGATGCGGTCCAGCGACCAGATATAGGGCATCTTATTCTTGCGCGAGAACATCCACAGCCCCAGCAGCAGCCCGAAGGCCGCACCGTGGCTGGCCAGTCCCCCCTCCCGGATCTTGAGGATGACGACCGGATCTTTCAGGGTGGCCAGGAATCCCGGTTCATAGAAAAACAAGTGCCCCAGGCGTGCGCCGATAATGGTCGACAGCACGGCGAACCAGAAAATCGAATCGAAGACTTTTGGGGGATATCCTTCGCGCCGTACGAAGTCGATGAACAGCCACATGCTGACGGCCAGGCCCAGGGCCCACATCACGCCGTACCAGCGGATTTCGAAGGTTCCTATCGCAAAACAGACGGGGTTGAAGTTCCAGACGACCGCCAACGGGTTCGGTATCATACGCAGAAGATTAACTGCACAAATGTAATTAAAAGTCCTTAAAAACACTCATGCGTCCGGCGGCGGGTATAAAAAATAGCGGCGCCTGTGCAGGCGCCGCCATTCGGGGTTATCGATTTAGGGGGCTTGTCAGTTCAGTGGATCCTGGCCGCCATAAAGACTTTGGTTTACCTGAAGGGTGAGTGTTTGCGTACAGCGTCCGCCCGTGATCGTCACATAGACATATCCCGACCTCCACCAAGCACAACCTGAGCAACCAAGACCCGTATTATAGATCGCTCCAACCCGGAGGCTGAATGAAGTGTTTGCCACGTTGAGCGCCGTCAGGAAGGTTTCATGCGTGTTGGGGTTGGAAGCATGGCTCGTTGAAACGGGCACCAGATTGGCCTGGGAAACATCCACAACCAGTCCGGTGGAATGGGCGGCGTATTGCACTGCAAAGCCCTGTGTTACGCGGCCTTGCCCTACGTTCCAGACCGACGGCGAAAGGGTCGCGAAATGGCCGTCGCCGTACTGGCGCACAGTGATATAGTACGAAGTAGAGTTGCCTATACTCTTCGTGGCGGTCACCATGATGTAGCCTTCGCGCATCGGCTCAGACTGCACGCCGGTGAATGGAGCTACCGTGTAGGTCAAGACTCCCGACGTGATCGAGGCGGTGATCCATGAAGAGGATGTCGCCGAGAACGAAGTGGTGCCGTTGCTTCCTGCCAGGGGAATCTGGCCCGAGGCCGCAACACTCTCTCCATAGGCGTTTTTGGCATAGGTACCCCAGCAGTCCAGGCCGATGTAGGACGGCAACGACTGGATACCCGCGGCCGTTTCGCCGTACTGGCGCACGGTGACGTAGTACATCGCCTTGTCGGCGTTGGCGTTGCTGGCCTCCAGGCAGATCACTCCTTCGCGGTCGGCGGTAGAGGTGTTGGGCTGCACCTGGAAGGTCAGTATACCTGAAGAAATTTCAGGATACCTGATCCATTCGGCGGTCGAAGCGTCGACGATGGGCCTTACCGTAGTGCCGTTGGCAATGGCGATCGGAAGCTGCATCAGGCCGGTCGCGTTGTCGCCGCCGCTGCTGTCGTGCGTCAATACGCTCACGGGGATGCTGACGGACGGCATCGAGGGGGCCAGCTGGCGGACGGTCACATAGTAGTAAGCGTCGTTGTGCCCCGTGTTGCGGGCGCGCAGCACGAAAGTGAACTGGCGCGAGTCGCCCGCCTGGCCGCCCGTGAACGGATCGAGGGTGAAGCCCAGGTAACCGTTGTTGCCGCCGATGCTGACGTTGCGGATCCACGACGGTACGGAGAGCGTGTTCATGTGGGTGACGGTCGAGCCGTTCAGTGCGTTCAGGAGCAGGAATTTGGCGCCTCCCGTGTAGTCATACACCAATTCCGATGCGGGCAGGCTCATGCCGGCCGCCGCGGGGGCGTACTGGCGTACCACCACGTAGTAGTAAGCCGCATTGGCGTGTGCATTGGTGGCTTTCAGCGTGATGACCGCCTCGCGGTAGTCGCCTTCCGAGCCGTCGTAAGCAAGGATGCCGTAACGCAGGTTGCCGTCGACGTTGATGGCCGGGTTGTAGATCCATGCCTTGCTGGCATTGACCACCTCTACCCTCGAACCGTTCAGCGGGTTGAGCTGCAACTGGTAGTTGACCACGGCGCCCGCATTGTGGGTCTGCATCGTGACGGGCAGCGAAATGCCGGCGGCCTCCGGTGCGTACTGGCGTACGGTCAGGTAGCTGTACTGTGCGTTGAGGTGGCCGTTCGAAGCCTTCAGGATCACGGTAGCTTCACGGTAGGCACCCTGTGCGCCGTCATAAGCGTCGAGGCTGTAATTCAGCATGTTGTTGCCTTCGATCGAAGCGGTGTGGAGCCAGCCGCCCGAGTTGTTCCCCGCCACGGAGAGGGTCGAGTTGTTCAGCGCATTGACCGCCAGCTGGTAATCGGCCCGGGCGGCGTGGTGCGACACCATCGAGCTGGCCAGGTGCATCCCTGCGGCCATATGGCCCGACTGGACGACATGGACGTTGATGCGGGTGGTGGCGTTGTTGCGGTAGGCCACGATAAGCACGTCGCCTTCGCGCACTTCGTCGAGCGGGTTGGGCAGCGTGGTGATGGTCAGCCGGCCGGTAGCCTGGTCGATCGCGGCGCCGGTGATCCACGGGACCACTTCCTCGGAGCCTGTCCAGCAGTTGTTGCAGGAGACGTGGCACTCGTAGCGCACGTTGGTCTGGTCGCCGCCTTCGACCCATACGTTCTGCGTGTGGGAGATCTGCGAGTGGGTCAGGTAGACGTTCATCGGGGTCGAAACGGCGGGTGCGCCCAGGCCGGCCTGGATCACGGTCACGGTTTCGGTATAGGTCTGGCGTGCGTACTGTATGGTCACGGTGACGGTGGCCGTGCGCTCGTAGGCGTCGGTGTTCTCCGCCGCATCGAACGTGAACAGTGCCGTGCGGGTGTATCCGTCGACGCTTTCGCTCTGCTGCAGGTTCGATATCCAGCCCGGGGCGCCTGCGCCGGAAGCGGCATAACCGGTAACGGCCGCCGTGATGACGGCGTCGCTGTACTGCGAAACGACCGTAAAGGCGTTGCCTGTGGTCACTTTGGCCCCGAGGGTGATCGTCCTGGGTGTAATACGGAATCCGGTCGAGATCAGGCCTGCCTGGTTGATAGCGATATAGGACTTTTGCCCGGCGGCGGTCGTAACGGTGATCCTGGCCGTACGGCTTGCCGCCGCGATGTTAGGTTCGCACATCACCCGGATGTCCGTCGTGCCGCGGCCCGAGGATTGCGAAAGGGTGCACCATGCCTGGTTGCTTTGGGCGCTCCAGTCGGTATTGGAATGGACCGTCACGGCGATGTTCTGGGCCTGGGTGCCCAGCAGCATCTCTTCGCACGATACGGCCACGGCCGGGTCGGCGTCCTTTTCGCATCCCGTGGCCAGCAGCGCCAACCCGAGCAGCGCTGCGGCAAAACCCGTGCGGATATGTATATATTTCAATATGTTGTTCATAATCGTCGGTTATTTAATGATGGCTTCAAATGCCGGGTACTCCTTCAGGGGGATGAATTCGGCCTGGGTGGCTGCCTTGTGTTTCAGGGAGCCGTCGGCCGCACAGGCCGCCTCGAGGGTTTTCAGCGCGAGCTGGTGCTGGCCTGCGGCGCTGTAAGCCACCGCGCGCAGGTAAAGCATCTCGGGCGCAGAGCCTGCGAGATGGGTCTGCCGTGCGGCCTGCTCGAACTTGCCGGCATAGATGCTCGACACCACGGCGTCCGTCGTGGTGTAGCCGGCCAGGGTTTTGGCCGCCTGTTCGTACTGGTGCGACTGCAACTGCATCACCCCTTTATTATATTGCGCTGCCGGAACTCCTTCGGCCTTGCCGAAAAGGGTCCGGGCCATCATCGGTTCGCCCGTCAGGCCGTAGAGCACCGCTTTGTTGTTGGCGATGGCCGGGTCGATGCCCTGGTTGGAGATCCTGTCGGCGTATTTGAGGGCTTCCGCATAGTCGCCCCGCTCGATCAGGGCCACCATCAGGTTATTGGCCGTCACGTCGTTGGCATTTTTATCATAGGCGGCCCTGAGCATGTCGAGGTCGAGCCCCGGTTTGTCGCCCAGCGTGACCGCATGGAGGGTTTTGCCGCTGACTTCGGTGAAATCGAATTCCGACGCGAACTTATCGAGGGTCGTGTACCGCACCTCGACCGAGCAGTTGCGCAGCTCGTCGCACAGTTCCAGGAAGATCCCGCGGTGGGCGTGCAGCAGCTCCCATTCGCGCCAGTTGAGGTCTTTGATTTTCATGATCCGGTCGATGTCCGCACGGGTTTTCGCAGCAATGTCTTTGGCGTTCAACGCCGCGGTGAATCCATCCCAGTTTTCGCCGACGGTTTTCAGGCTGACCAGCCCGGCGGATACGCCCAACTCTTCGGTCAGCAGGCGGTACATCAGCTCGCCGCGTTCTTCGGCCAGCTTCTCATTCTCGGCCACGGGGCCGTCGGGCGACGAGGCCGCCACGACCGATACGCCGAGGATTTCGGTATGGGGAGTGCCGACGATTTTCCGCACCTGCGACACGAAATGCTCATAGGCGGCCGGTTCCGTAAACCTGGCCTCGTTGAGCGCGAACAGCAGTTTGCCGGAGAAATGCTCGTTATAGACGCATTCGGCAAAGAACGGGTCGATAAAGGCGTAGACCACCTGCCGGCTTTTGGCAAAGCCGGCCAGGTCCGATACGCCGCGGTCGAGCCACGTTTTCGACGCTTCGACCTGGCAGGTGTTCTTGCCGCAGTTGGTCACCTTCTCGGTAACCAGGCAGATCATGGCGCGTTCCAGTTCCACCGAGTAGGGCACTTCGGCCTGGTAGTGTACCGTAAGCGGTTTGCCGTGATAGCGTACGTGGTCGAGGTATTCGCGGGCGTCCAGGCCCAGTTCGCGGCGGGTTTTGGCGGCCACGAGCATCGAGTAGGTGCGGCCTTCGACCGAAAGCGAGGGCAGCGTGCGCGACAGGTCGCCGCTCACGAGTTGCGGGGTGATGATGTAAGCCTCCCTGCTCCGCAGGAAATCTTCGGGCAGGTTTACGTCGAAAGCCACGCGCAACATGCCTTCGGCTTTTTCGACCGTCACGGCGGGCGCTTGCCGGGCCTGGTGTTTGGCCGCGGTGATGACCGCCCGGTCGAGCGTCTGTGCATGTACTGCGCCTGCGGCCAGCAGCCCGGCGGCCAGTATCGATATATATATCCTGTTCATGGGGTTGGCGTATTAATGGATTAGGAAAACAATGCTCACACCGGCACGCGTAAGGCCGAACTGGTTCTTCACGTCCGATTCGTAGATGCGCACGTCGTCGGGGAAATTGTCGGGACGGCCCTCCTTGTCGTAGTCCTTGTGGAGCCATCCGCCGCCCAGCTCGAACTCGGCCCTCCACCGGCCGGCCACCGGCAGCGAGTAGCCGTACGAGAGGCCCAGGTTGGTCATCCATCCGTTGTAGCGGTATTTTTTCATGCCGAAATCGTAGTCCGTGTAGCCCATATGCAGGCCTGCGAAGTGTCCTGCGAATTTGCGGCAGAACCAGTAGCGCAGTTCGGGCTGCACGGACCAGAATTTCGATTGCTTGTGGTCGCTGTATTCCCAGGGGTTGTACAACCCCTGCACGTCGAGGGTCAGGCGGGGCCATACGGCGGCTTCCACGCCCAGGTTGAAGGTGCCGTAGAAAGCCCAGGGCACCGCGTTGGTCTTCACGGCCAGGTGCTGTGCGCGCGCGCCGTAAGCGGCTGTCGTCAACAGCATGAGTATGAATAATTTCTTCATCTGCATCTTGTGTTTGAGGTTAGCGGCCTGCGTTATTCGCCGTAAATGTTTTCACCTTGTTGCGTCACCAGCACGGTGCGGGTGACGCTATTGCGGCCGGTGGTTTTGAAGGTGACCACAGCCGATCGGATCCGGTTGTCGTTGCTTTCGCCGACCATGATGTCGATCTGCCGGCTGCCACGGCCCCGCGAGATCGAAAGACGGCACCAGTCGCTGTTCTCCGCATCCACCGATGCGGTCCAGCCCGAGTTGGTCGTCACGGAGAGCGGTTGCGACGCGGCCTCCCAGTCGCCGAACTCCATGGCGGGCTGCGAAAGTTCCATCATCGGGGGATCTTCTTCTTTGGAGCACCCTGCCTGTGCAAAGGCAAAGAGGGTCATCAGCACGAGCCACACGCCCGTCCTGGCAAAAAATCTTCTGTTCATGTTGGAAAGGTTAGTTTAATAAAAGACATTGGGTATTCTTGCCGGAATCCGGCGTCGATGGCGGTTCCTGGCCACGGACGCGAGGTTCAACGGGTTATTTTATTATCTATTTTAGATAGTTCTTTTGTAAAATATCGCTGCAAAAATAGCGTATGGTGATAAATAATCAAATATTTAGGGCCGATTTTTTACGTCCGTCCCTGTTTTTTTATGAAATGTCTTTTCGCCGGCTTTACGGCGAAACTCCGCCCATATAAAATTAGGTATAAATACTTACCGTAAATAGGAATTACTGCTACCGGCCGTACCGCAGGGATCGCCTATTTTTGTATAATGGAAAAAATACCCGCTTAAACGAAACGGTTATGGGAAAATATTTCGACCTGCTGATGCAGGACGTGCGGATGAAAGAGGGGCTGACCGCCTGCATGAACTGCGGGGTCTGCACCGGCCTCTGCCCGGCGGCCGATTTCTACGACTACGACCCCCGCCAGGTGGTCAACACCGTCCAAAGCCAGGACGACGAAGCGATCGAAGCGCTTCTGAAAAGCGATACGATATGGTTCTGCGGCGAGTGCATGTCGTGCCGCCCGCGGTGCCCGAGGGCCAACACCCCCGGCTATGTCATCCAGTCGCTGCGCACGCTCTCGCAACGCACGGGCTTTTTCGTCGAGTCGGAAAAAGGGCGTCAGCAATTGGCCATCAAACGCATCATCGGCCAGCATATCCTCGACACGGGCTACTGCATCACCCCGACGCTCGTCGCGCCCGAACTCCATCCCGAGCAGGGGCCGGTCTGGAAATGGATCGTCGAAAACAACGAGGACATCTTCGAGCAATTCTCCGAGAACTACCGCAAACCGGGCGTGGGCGCCCTGCGCAGGATCGACCCTGCGGCACTGGACGAGATACGCTCGATCTTCGAGGTGACCGGCGGCCGCGAATTCTTCGACAACATCGAAACCTGCTCCGAACGCAAAGCCCGCGAGTTGGGCTGGGAAAACGGCGCGGATACGGACTACATGATGGACGTGTACACCCGGAACCACCAGTACAACGTCCAGAAATAAATATCCCATGCCCCCGGCTTCTTTATCGTAGTATCCACCTGATGCTTTTTGTGAAAAGCGGCAGGTAAGGACCGGGTAAAAAAGGCCGGTGCACAGGGTTTAATTTGAAAGGTTATGTTCAGGAACAGTTGGAGGGATTACCAGAAGGAGATAGCGGACGACCGTTTTTATTATGCACGCAGCTGCATACGGCAGAATTTTTTCCCGGGGTCGGAGGCGGCGTTTTTGGATATCATGCGTAACGACCTGGGGCGTGACGTACGTGAGGATCCGACCCATACGTCATGCACCGGCATCGGCTACCACACGGACATCGTGCCGCTGGAAACGATCATGACGGTGGTGGCGCGGCAGTTTTCGCTGATGACCGAGGCGGGGTATGAGAATTTCGTCCCCTCGTG
>JAVBNK010000045.1:0-4486 GCA_031551595.1 Rikenellaceae bacterium
CAACGCCAGCGGCCCCCACATCCATGACCCCCGCAGCGGCGAGATCATCGAAACGCATATCAACTGGTACCATAATGTGATGTCCATCCTGCGCAGTTGGTACACCGTCCAGGCGGGCGCCGTCGATCCCCGTGCGCAGCATCCCGAATTCGACGATGAACTGATGGGCCAGCTGATCCGGTTCGTATCTTCGCACGAAGTGGGCCACACGCTCGGCCTGCGGCATAACTTCGGCTCGTCGGCCACGGTGCCCGTCGAGAAACTGCGCGACAAGGAGTGGGTGGAAGCCAACGGCCACACCCCCTCGATCATGGACTACGCACGCTTCAACTACGTCGCACAACCCGAGGACAACATCACCGAGAAAGGCATTTTCCCCCGCATCGGCCTGTATGACAAATGGGCCATCGAATGGGGCTACCGCTGGTTGCCTGAATTCAAAACCCCCGAAGAAGAGGTTCCCTTCTCGAACGAAAGCATCATCGCCAAACTCAAAGAGGACGTGCGTTATACCTTCGGCGGCGAAACCGACCCCAACGATCCCCGCAACCAAAGCGAAGACCTGGGTGACGACGCGATGAAAGCCAGCGAATACGGCATCAGGAACCTCCAGCGCATCGTACCCAACATCCTGGAGTGGATGCGCCAGGACGACAAAGGTTACAGCGAGGCGCAATCCCTCTACAAGGCCGTGGGCGAACAGTTCGGACGCTATATGGGCCATGTGGCCGCCAATGTGGGCGGTATGTACACCACCCCGCGCACCGTCGAGCAGCAGGGAGAGAAATCCCGGGTGTACGTACCTGCCGCCAAGCAGCGCGAAGCCGTCGAATTCCTCAGCAAACAACTCTTCGCCACCCCGACGTGGCTCACGGACAAAGACCTGCAGGAATATGCGATCATCGATCCCGTATCCACGATCACCAACGCGCAGGGCAATGTCATCGGCCGCCTGCTCAATCCGGCGACCATCGACAAACTCTCGCGCAACGAAGCCTATAACGGCAAGGAGGCCTATACCGCAACGCAAATGTTTGCCGACCTGCACAAAGGCGTATGGGGCGAATTGTACAGCGGCCGCGCTACGGACCTTTACCGCCGCAACCTCCAGGAGATCTACGTCAAAATGCTCGTCGCAATGACCGGCGTCAGCACTGAGGCCATCATGAAGCAGGCACCTTCCGATGCCGCACGCATCGCACGCGCCGAGTTGGTCACGCTCTCGCGCGACCTCAAAAAAGCCGCCGCAACAGCATCGACCATCGACCGCGGACACTTCCTCAACCTGGCCGGGCTGATCGACTCTACGCTCGATCCCCAATAGGCCCCACGTATCTTATTTACACAGGCCCGCCTTCCCGGCGGGCCTGTTTTTTGCATATCCCCGGCGATAAGTTACATTTGCAACCCGTTTTATGTGTATCAAACCGATACATATCGTGGCCGCCGCGGCTTTGTGGTTTCCGCTACGGGCGACGCCGCAGAACGCGGCGCTGTGGACCAGCGTCAAATTTACGGGCCGCATCGCGCCGCGATGGGAACTGCTGGCCGACCAAAGCCTGCGCATCTATACGGACGACGCACACCTGCGGCGTTACGCATCGTCGCTGCAACTCAGCTATGCGCTCCATCCGCAGGTCAGGGCCGGGGCCAACGTCTGCCTGATCCGTTTCCACCGCACGGACGACGCCTGGGAAACGCGCACCCGGCTGTTCGCTTATGTGCAGGGCAGCACGCAGGCCGGGCGGATAGAACTGTCGCTCTACGAGCGGTTCCAAAGCGTGTTGTATACCTCCGGGGCGCCCCGCAAAGACCTGCTGCGTTCGCGGCTGACGGCGGCATTGCCTTTGGCCGGCGGACGCTGCCGCCCCAGGCTGGGCATCGAAACCCGTTATACGCTCACCGCGGGACAGCTCGACGAATGGCGGTTCACGGCAGGGAACCGCATCCGCCTGAGCCGCCACCATGCCATCGACACCTTTGTGCACTGCTTTGCCCGTCCGGATACGCCCCATTGGCGCTGGACGACCGCCCTCGGCATAGATTACATTTACACGTTCTGAGCCAGCCCGGCCGGGCAAGGCCGCCCACCCTTTTCCGGCCGCGGGCCGGTGTCCCTTAAACGGCTCCTCCTCATTTTTCACCTCCGGCAGTGTTATTTTTAAGGAAAATACATATCTTTGTAAGATTACGCAAGGATGGAAAAACCGTGTGAAACCATAGAATCACAGTCAAATAATAATCCTCACAAGATGAAGAAAACGCTGAAAATCGTTGTTCTGGCCAAACAGGTACCCGACACCCGCAACGTGGGCAAGGACGCCATGAAGGCCGACGGAACGGTGAATCGCGCGGCCCTGCCGGCGATATTCAACCCCGAAGACCTCAACGCCCTCGAACAGGCGCTCGTACTGAAGGATATGTGCCCCGGAAGCTCGGTGCAGATCCTCACGATGGGCCCCCCGCGTGCGGCCGACATCATCCGCGACGCCATGTTCCGCGGTGCGGACGGCGGCGTGTTGCTCACGGACCGTAAATTCGCCGGTGCGGACACTCTCGCCACTTCGTACGCACTCTCGCGCGCATTGCTCAAAATAAAGCCCGACATCATCGTGGCAGGCCGCCAGGCCATCGACGGCGACACGGCCCAAGTAGGCCCCCAGGTGGCTGAAAAACTCAGCCTGCCCCAGGTGACCTACGCCGAGCAGATCGTTTCGCTGGATGAAAAGCAGATCGTCATCAAACGCCGCCTGGAGCACGGGTTCGAGGTGGTTTCCGCGCCGCTGCCGATGGTGATGACCGTCAATGCGTCGGCCCCCGAATGCCGCCCGCAGAACGCCAGGCGCATCATGAAATACAAACATGCCAAAACGGCAAGCGAACTGGCCGAACTGAACAACGACTACTATTCGGGCCTGGTGGGCGCCAAAGAGTACCTGAACATTACCGAATGGGGCGCTGCGGACGTGGACGGACGCGACGAGGACTTCGGCCTCTCGGGCTCGCCCACCAAAGTGAAAAAGATCGAAAACGTGGTTTTCGCCGCCAAAGAGGCCAAACGTCTCATGGGCACCGACGCCGACATCAACGCGCTGATGGTGGAACTCATCTCAAGCCATACATTAGGTTAAACCCCCGAAAAGATTGATTATGAATAACATTTTTGTATATTGCGAAAACGAAAAAGGGGTCGTTGCCGATGTATCGCTCGAACTCCTCACCAAAGGCCGTGAACTGGCCAATACGCTGGGATGCAAACTCGAAGCGGTGGTCGTAGGCCAAGGCTTGTCGGGCATCGAAAAACAACTTGCCAAATTCGGCGCAGACGCCGTATGGGTGGCCGACGACAAGGAGCTCGCCCCCTACCGCACCCTGCCCCACACCTCTATATTATGCGGGCTGTTCGAGCAGGAAAAACCGCAGATCGCCCTGTTCGGCGCCACGACCCTGGGCCGCGACCTCGCCCCGCGCGTATCGTCGGCCCTGCGCAGCGGCCTGACGGCCGACTGCACCAGCCTCGAAATCGGCGACCATACCGAAAACAAGACCGGCAAAGAGTATAAAAATCTCCTGTACCAGATCCGTCCGGCGTTCGGCGGCAACATCATCGCCACGATCGTCAACCCCGACTGCCGTCCGCAGATGGCCACCGTCCGCGAGGGCGTGATGCGTAAGGAAGAGGCCGCGAAGCCCGGCGCAGGCGAGGTGAAGCCGATCGACTGGAAGAAATTCGTCAAGGACACCGACCTGGTCGTGAAGATCATCGACCGCCAGATCGAAGAGCGCAAGATCAACATCAAAGGCGCATCGATCATCGTGTCGGGCGGCTACGGCGTGGGCAGCAAAGAGAATTTCGCGCTGCTGTACGAACTGGCCGAGGTGCTGGGGGCCGAGGTGGGCGCATCGCGCGCCGCGGTGGACTCCGGCTTTGCGGAGCACGGCCGCCAGGTGGGCCAGACCGGCGTGACGGTCCGCCCGAAACTCTACATCGCCTGCGGTATCTCGGGCCAGATCCAGCATACGGCCGGCATGGACGGCTCGTCGATGATCATCTCGATCAACACCGACCCGGACGCTCCGATCAACAAGATCGCCGACTTCGCCATCACGGGCGACCTGAACGAGGTGATCCCGAAAATGATCAAATACTACCGGCAGAACAGCAAGTAAGGGCGTTTTCGTCACAGTTTGCAAAATGGTCATATATGAAGACTAATCGCAGACTCATGGCCAAAACGGGCAAGGCTATCTATTTCGGCCTGCGCCGTATGGATTTCGACGAAAAAGGCATGCATCTGCAAACCGAAATAATTGACGAAAGGGTTAAATGGAAGGGGTTTAAGAAGTGGGGCGAAACGAAAAATTACATTTTTCCATATGTCGCCGAACATGCCGCCCAGGTCATCCCGCTTGCGAAGATCAGCCCCGACCAGGCGACCGAATTGAGAACGATGCTCAACACCTGCATGTCAAAACCCGCGATTTC
>JAVBNK010000103.1:0-4134 GCA_031551595.1 Rikenellaceae bacterium
CGGCCCTGTTTCCGGGATACGCCTTGCGCCCGGGGGTGAGCGTCCGGTGAAGATGCGCTTTGCGGAACGCCTGCCGGTTACCCGATGCAAATCCACCGGGAGAAAAGGGGCCTCGTGTCGGATCGGCTTGCCGCCCGCGGAACCCCGACGGCCATGAACCCGCCCGGTAAAAAGCGATGGCCGGACGAATTTTCGTCCGGCCATCGTCGCAGGCAGGGGCTGGTTTGTCCGCAGGCGCACCGGCTGACGGTAGCGGCGTAGCGGACAGCGGGGGCCCTTACCTGTACTTGGATAATTCCTTTTTAATCTCCTCGTTGCCCGGATACCCGGTCGCCTGGAAAACCTTGCGTCCCTGCTTGTCAAAAACGATATAGGTCGGGATCTGCAAGAAGTCGTGTTTTGCCTGGACGCCCTTCCATTGCCCATCCGTCAGGTAGTAATGGATGCCACCGATTTCGCTCGCCACCCGACTCCAATTGGTCTTGACCGTGTTCGGTCCGGCCATGTAGATAATGACCACATCCTGTTTTTTGAGGTCGGGTTTGATCTCTTTGATGGCGGTGATCGCCGCCATGCACGGGTGGCACCAGGTGGCCCAGAAATCGAACATGACGATCTTGCCCGGATGGAGGGCGGCGATACTTTCCAGGACCAGGCTGTCGGCGACCCCGGGAGCCTGCATCGGCTCGAAGCCGTTACCGTCGTGCTGCAATGTCGCCGCCACCTCCTGCTGCAACCGGTCGATTTCCCGGTCATAGGCCTTGGCACGCAGCGGCATCGTGCGCAACAGGCTGTCCTCGACCGGGGTGAGCGCTTCGATGCTGTTAATTTTATTGATCGCCGGCATGTTTTTCCAGGCATCCTGCATCAGTCCGGACGTGCTGCCCGTGATCCGGTTCATCGCTTCGAGCGTGGGGGCCAAAGCGACGATGTTCGGAACGATGAGCAGATAGCGCGAGTCGTAGACCAGCTTCGGGTTGTTCAGGTCGATCAAACGGTTCAGCGCGGCCAGTTCGTCCTGCGAGACTTCCGGGGTGGCATAATCTTTATTCTCGTCCGGATTCATCCGGTAAGCGTTGTCGAATAACAATCCCCGGTTGAAGAAGTTCTGGACGGTCAGGCAGTTCAGGTGCACGTGCAGGAGTTGTTTTATGGCATCCGTTTCGTCCATCGCATCGATTTTCCGGCCGAGGTCGCGGTGGCGTTCTACGATAATGTCCACGTATTGCTGCGGGTCCATCCGGCTCGAAGTGACCACCGTCCCGCCCGGCATCGCTTCTTTGGCCAGTGCGAAGAGTTTATGGTCTACATCAGTGAGTTGGTCGTTCAGCCGGGCGTATTTCCCCCGGAAACCGACATAAGGACCGGTGTAGCTGCGCTTGCGGATCCCGGCCAGGGCGTCCAGGTCGATCAGTACCTCGGCATGTTCGCCCGGATCGACGATCATGTTGATCTTGCCGGCCGCATTGAGGATGATGCAGGCGGTGGTGTATTGGTCGAACTCTGCCGTGAAATTTCCCGTGGACACCTTGGTCGCAGTGACGGGATTGTTCTTCAGCAGGAACGGGTTGAATAGGGTCAGCCTGACGTTGTCGACCGCGGCCACGAGGCTGTCCCTGCCCAGGAAACGAATGTCGATCCGGGTCGTCGCCTCTTTGAAGGTGGGATTGGGCAAGGAAATCTTCGCAGCGGTTTTCGCGGGCAGTACGTCTTTGGGGAGTTTGGTGGTGTACGGGGCGCTCGTTTGGGCCATAGCGCAGTACGCGAACGGCAGGCAAAGCAGTAGGGCGATCATTCTTTTCATTTGTCGGCGTGTGTAATTATGTCAAAGGTTGGGTTATGACGACCGGAGATGCAAACCGGGGCGGGCTGTGCTATCCATCGGGGGAGCATACGGCTATTGCCGGGTGAAGCGGCCGCCGGTCGTTGTAAAGGACGGCGCCGTGGCGTTATGACGGAAATACGCGACATACCCCATCGGATCCTCCCGGTTTTCCGGGGGGAACGGCTTGCCGTAATTCGGATTCGCGGCAGGGCAGGGGCCGTCTACAGGCGCGCAGTGGCAATAAGCCCGGACAGCCCCGGCATAATATTCCGACCGGGATGATGACGCGTCGTCTTCGATTGCCAAGGTGAATGGGGGCCGTTTCATTTATCGTAATGTGTTTTTTATCAGCAAAATACGGAGCATATCCGATACGGGCGCACGGCCCGTAAACCGCATAAGTATTTCACGCTTATTTCTTATAAGTCGCGGCAGGAGTGCGATCGGGGTACAAGGTCCTCGTTTTTTAAAGTGGAGAAATGAGGCGGGATAGAAGGGATAGAGCCTAAAATTAAGGCTGCCCGGCCCATCTTGTTCCGGACGCCGGGATTACGGACATACCATATCGGAGGGTCAATTCGACCCGTCGAAAAGAAGGCGGTTTAATCCGTTGCAGGCCACCGGGGCAACGGAGCAATTCGATGCGCCGTCAAGGGCCGGGGGATGCGTTGTATATGTTTCCGGCATCAAATCGACTTCTTTGCAGTGCGAAAAACAGGTAACAGATAAGTTACTTCCCGGTTTCCTTCCGCTACGCAAAATTCCACTTCCGGAAAGTGCCCCCCCGGGAGCACAGGGGGGGGCAGTTAATTATCTGCCTCTTTACTCGCCAGTGCGCATAAACACAACAACCCTTTTCACAAAATCCCGGTTCTTTTTTCAAAAAGAACCGGGATAAATCACTTACTCAAGGCGGCGATACGCTCACGCAGGGCGGCGATCTTGGCTTCGGCGTCGGCCTGCTTGGCGCGTTCGTTGGCAACCACGGCCTGCGGGGCGCTCTGCACGAAACGCTCGTTCGAGAGCTTTCCGAGCACCGACCGGAGGAAGCCTTCGAGGTAGGCCAGCTCCGAGCGCATCTTTTCCAATTCGGCCTCCGTGTCGACCGCATCGCCGAGGGGCACGAAATACTGCGTGGTTTTGACGATGAAGGCCGCAGCCGCGGGGTCTTTTCCCGTGACGGGCGTGACGGCCGACAGGCCTGCCATTTTCTCCACTACCGGATTGTAGGCCGGGTTATAGTTTTCATCGGCGATCACCTTGAGCTCCAGCGCGTCGCGCGAAGGGATATTATTCTGTTTGCGGATGTTGCGCACGGCCGTAACCACCTCCTGCACCTGGGCGAAACCGGCCAGCAACGACGCGTTGCCCGCGCCTGCCGCGGGAAGCGGCGAGACCATCACGCTCTCGCCTTCCTTGCGGGGCGCGATATGCTGCCAAAGCTCTTCGGTGAGGAAAGGCATAAAAGGATGCAGCATACGCAGCAGTGCGTCGAACAACTCTTTCGTCTGCGCAAGCGTGCGGCCGTCGACGGGGCTGCCGTAGGCGGGCTTGACCATTTCGAGATACCACCCCGAGAAGTCGTCCCAGAACAGTTTATAGACGATCATCAGCGCCTCCGAAATGCGGTATTGCGCGAAACATTCCTCCACCTCGGCGACGGTCTTGTCCAGCACGGCCTGAAACCACTCCACGGCCAGGCGCGCACTTTCGGGCTGCGCGGCAGCTTCGTCCGACTGCCAGCCGCACACCAGGCGGTAGGCGTTCCATATCTTGTTGCTGAAATTACGCCCCTGTTCGCACAATGCCTCGTCGAACATCAGGTCGTTGCCCGCCGCAGAGCACAACAACATCGCCACACGCACGCCGTCGGCGCCGTATTGGGCGATCAGGTCGAGCGGGTCGGGCGAGTTGCCGAGCGATTTGCTCATCTTGCGGCGCTGCTTGTCGCGCACGATGCCCGTCAGGTAAACGTTATTGAAAGGCCGCTCGCCGCGGTATTCGTAGCCTGCGATGATCATGCGGGCCACCCAGAAAAACAGGATTTCCGGGGCCGTGACCAGGTCGTTCGTAGGATAGTAGTAATTGATGTCCTTATTGTCGGGATCGAGGATGCCGCCGAAGACCGAGATCGGCCACAGCCACGACGAAAACCACGTGTCCAGCACGTCGGCATCCTGGCGCAGGTCGGCCGCGGTCAGCGCAGGGTTCTTCTGCCGTGCGAGCGCCAAAGCCTCCCCGGGCGTTTCGGCCACCACGAAACCGCCGCCCGGCAGGTAATACGCCGGGATCTGCTGCCCCCACCACAA
>JAVBNK010000071.1:0-7114 GCA_031551595.1 Rikenellaceae bacterium
CGACGGGCGTTGTACGAACCTCGATACCGCTGCGACGATGGCCGCCGCACAACACTATATCGATCATCGTAAAAACTGAATGCCATGGAAGAAAAAGTATTGAAAGCCCTCTCCGGAGGCAAAGCGCTGAAAGCCGCCGAAGTGGCTGAAATGGTCGGCATCACCAAGGACGAGGCCGCAAAGGTCATCAAAAAGCTGGTCAAGGAGGGCAAAGCCCACTCGCCGGCCATGTGCAAGTACGAAGCCCTGAAGTGATGCCGCAACAGCGTTTCGTTACCTTGCGCACGTTCGCCTATTCGCACGAGGCGGAGATCGTGCGCAGCTACCTCGAATCGGAAGGTGTGGAATGTTTCCTGCGCGACGAAACGATGGGCCAGGTCTACAGCATGTACTCGGCAGCCATCGGCGGCATACGCCTCGAAGTGCTCGAACCGGACGCCGCCCATGCCGTCGAAGTGCTCCGCGCAGGCGGTTACCTCGGCCCCGCCGACGCCGCACCCGCCCGGGAATACAATCCCCTCGCACGCCTCGCGCGTAAACTCTTCCGGCTGGACTAACCGGATGCGGATGTCCCGGTAAATAGGGGGGACAGGATAAAATTCCGTCCCCCCCTACTTACCGGGACCCATGTTTACGGTAATGTGGACAAAAGTGGGTGGTCTTTTGGTTCTCGCAAAACCTACTCCGGGCACTCCCACGGTGCCCGGAGTAGGTTTTGCGCTAAGTTGTAAGGATGTATTATCGACTTAGATGAACTTGGCTTCTTCTATTTGTATATAAATTCGATCACAATTATAAATTCACAGCCATTCCGCCAACCACTTTTGTCCATTATACCATGTTTACGGTACGGGATCATAGCCGTGGCCGCCCCAGGGATGGCAGCGCGACAGGCGTTTGACGGCCAGCCAGGTGCCTTTCAGCGGGCCGTGCCTGCGGAGGGCTTCGAGGGCGTACTTCGAGCAACTCGGCTCGAAACGGCAGGCCGGGCGCAGGTAAGGCGATATGCACCATTGGTAGAGGCGGATCAGCGCCACGAGAGGGAATATGGCCGCCTTTCGGGCGATGCGGCGGGCACGGCTTGCGGAAGGAGGACCGGCGGCGGACAGGCCGTGCTCCGGCACGGATTCCGGCGCCGGATGCTCACAATCCCGATGCAATGCGCGATATGATCTTGCGGACGGCATCCTCGATGGTTTTGTATTCCTCGATCTCCCTGGAACTGTAGATCAGCGCCAGGCTGAGCCGGCTGCCGTGTGCGAGCGCCGAATCGACCAGGGGGCCTTTATTGAGGCGGTAGGCTTCGCGGGTGCGGCGTTTGAGCGTATTGCGGCGGTTGGCGCGTTTATGGTTGCGCTTCGGGGCGGTGACGAGCACCGACACGGGAGCCGCTTCAGCCGTATCGCTGCCCTCCACCTGCCACACATAGCGGAACGGATACTGGAATCCTGCCTTGCCGGTTTCGAAAAGGCCGTCCACACGCCGTTTGCCGTGCAGGCGCTCGTCGCGGGTAAGGGTTTGGCTATGGGCCGGTGCATCCATGTTCGATATGATCCTTATATAAATTGCCTGAAAAGATTCCCGGGTCCGGGACCGCGGGGCCGCACCGTCAGCGCAAAATACGGACCCAAGTACTTCGCTGTGGCGAAATACTTGAGTAACCCCTCTTATTTTTTAGGGCCTGCCGTGCCGCCTGCAGCAGGTTTGGCTGCAACTTTCGCCGCGGATCTGGCGGCAGGTTTCGCCCCGGTTTTCGCCGCGCCGCCGGACGTTTTGGACGAAGATGCCGGACGTTTCGGACGGCTTTTACGGGTCGGTTTGGCTTCCTGGGCCCTGACGAATTCTTCGGCCTGGTTGGCGGCATCGAGCACCACGGGGGGTACGTCCTCGCCCGCATTCACCCGCGCGATGAACAGGTCGATCGCTTTGGTCATCGAGGGCACCTGGGGCGTGGGGGCCATCACCCGGACCGGGATGCCCGCATCGACCGCCGCACGTGCCGTAGCAGCGCCGAACGTGGCGATCACAGGTAATTGATCCACAGGGAAAGCGGCCGTAAGGGCGGCGATCTCGGCCGTGGCGTAGAACACCATCATGTCGTAAGCCTCCGGTTTGAGCGCCGACAGGTCGCGCGCCACGGCCCGCGACAGCACCACCCGGTCGAAATTGATCTTCAGGCGGGCCATAGCCGTGGCCAGCTCGGGATTGTACGGCTCGGAGAGCGTCAGCAACATGCGTTCGTCGTTATGCTTGATGATCAGCTCCATGAAGCCCTGGAACGTGCCGTCGGCGAAGAATATCTTGCGTTTGCGGTAGACGATATACTTTTGCAGGTAAAGGGCTACGGCCTCGGTGTTGCACAGGTATTTCATCCCTTCGGGAATATTGACACGGGCCTCTTCGCAGATGCGGAAGAAGTGGTCGATCGACGTGCGGCTGGTGAAGACGATGGCCGAATGGTCGAGGATTTCGATGCGCTGGCTGCGGAATTCGCGCAACGATACGCCTTCGACCCTGATAAAGGGGTAAAACTCCGCTTTCACACCGTATTTCTGCATCAATTCGTGGAAAGGCGATTTTTCCAACACGGCCGGAGCGGGTTGCGAAACGAGTATAGACTTTACTTTCAACGTATCTAATGTTTTGGTTATCCAATATTTTTCACCAACAATGCCGCCGCGAGGCTGACAGGGAAAATTTCGACGGTGCAAAGGTATAAAAACCAATGCAGAAACGAAATTTTTTGTTCTCCAAACAGCATGAAGGTCTTATGCAGCACGAATCCCGCGGTGACCGCCGCGACGAGCGCAAGTGTCGCAGGGATCGCAATTTGCGTGCCGCGATCCCCCAGCGAAGAGAGCAGCAGCACGGGGGTCATGAAGATTGCCGCCAACGCCGCCGTCATCTTGCGCAGGTAGGAGAGCCTGGCCATGAAACCCGGCTGCAGGGTGATGTTTCCCGCCATGCCCATGACCAGCCAGCGGTAGCCTGCGATCAGGGCGACGGCGCCTGCCGTGCAGGGTACCGCGGCCGCACGCAACCACTGCGGAACCGCCGACAGCCATGCCACGGGCAGCACCAGTTCGGCCATACGCAGCAGGAACACCGCGCACACGGCCATTCCCAGCATCGACGATACGTTGAGGAATTGCGAAAAGATATGGTTGGCGTCGTCCAGCAGTTTTTCGGTGTAGATCTTGCTGCGCAGCATTTTGAGCAACTCCAGCAGCGATGAACGGAAATAATGGAGGATGAATACGTACCCCAGCAGGCACACCAGCACCGAAACCTGGTAGACCGTCTGGCCGCTGAACACGTCCCGCGCAGGGGGCGCCATGGTGGCGCCGGTCGCCGGGGCACACTGCGAGGCTGCGCCGAACACCTCCCCGGGGGTGGCCGCGGTGAACCCGGCCGGCACCCCGGGGGCCGTCACCGCGTGTGCCGCCGTGCTGTCCCCCGCCGTACCCTGCCCCGCGCCGTCCGCCGGCAGCCCCCGCATCAGCCCTTCCGCATCCCCCGGAGGCAGTCCGGGAAATGACATCCCCGGTGCCGCGTCCTGTCGCGGGTCGGCGCTCCAACACACCGCACGGACCGTATCGGCCTGCGGCAGGGCTTCGTTCGGGATCAGCGCTTCGGGCATAACGGAGGTTGGAATTTATGGGATTCGGCCTTTCCGGTGGGTATTTCGCATGGTGAAATGTCGAATCCGCGGCTCGCATTTCCGATACGAACCCCGCAACCGCGGACCCGGGAGATATTTGCAATTGCCTTCATCGAGATCACCGGCCGGTCAGCCATACGATTTTTTGAGCGTGATGCGCATCGTGGTCCCTTTGCCGGGCTCCGACTCGTGCACGCCGATGCGTCCTTTGTGGTACTCCTCGATGATGCGGCGGCTCAGCGACAGTCCCAGCCCCCAGCCGCGCGTCTTGGTCGTGAACCCCGGTTCGAAGACACGTTTGAAATTGGCCTTGGCGATGCCCTTGCCCGTATCGCTCACGTCGATGAAGATATGGTCCGCATCGTCCGAGATATGCACATTGATGCGCCCGGTGCCCTGCAGGGCGTCCAGCGCGTTTTTCAGCAGGTTTTCGACCACCCATTCGAACAGCGCCTCGTTGACCGACGCCTTCAGCGGGGCGATGGCCAGCCCGTTGTAGTCCAGCGATACGTTGCGGGGGATGCGCGTGCGGAAATAGAGCACGCTGTTGCCCACCAGTTCATTCACATTGACATCCTTGAGCACGGTTTCGGAGCCGATCTTCGAGAAGCGGTCCACGACTTTGGACAACCGGGTGAGGTCTTTGGCGATCTCGTCGACGGCCGACCGGTCGATGGGCTGGCTGCGCAGGTATTCCAGCCACCCCAGCAACGACGAAGTGGGCGTCCCCAACTGGTGGGCGGTTTCCTTGGCCAGGCCGATCCAGACGCGGTTTTGCTCATCGTGTTTCGAGCTGTGGAACGTGATGAAGCCGAAGACGATGAAGATCCCGATCACGAAGATCTGCACGATCGGGAAGTAGACCAGCATATTGAGCAGGTTCGAGCGCCCGTAGAACAGCCACAGGCTGCCGTTCCATTGCGGGATCTCCGTCGGGCCGCGCATACGGTCCATTTTCTTGTGCAGCAGGTCGGGGTGGTTGATGATATGGTCGGGGATCAGCTTCGAGCTGATCACGCGCCCCTGGTCGTCGATGATGATGAACGGTATGTCGCTGTTGTTTTTCAGGATGCGGGAGATGAACGGATCGTTGTAGTCGATCTCTCCCTGCCGCGACATGGTGTAGGCCCACAGTTCTACCTCGTTGCGTTCTTTTTCGCGCAGCATGTTGGCCATGCGGCTCATGAAGAAGATCGAGGTGATGCCGATGAACATCCCCACTGCGATAATGGTCACGCGGCGGCGGTAAGAGAATTTTTTTTGCAGCTGCAGGAAATTCATCGTATCCGTGGGTTTGTGCGGGCTATTTCGCCGCGCCGAGCAGCGAGCGGTAACGCGACGGGTCGCGCAGCAGTCCGGCGGCGGCGGCGACCTCCTTATCGCGCGAAGCGTTGCGTTCGATCACGCCCTGCATGTAGTAGCGGCGTATGACGATCTCGTCTTCGATCAGCCCGGTGAGGTCCCGGCGGTAAATTTCGAGGTTGGCCGCCTTGTCGTCCGGCAGGTCGCGTTCGATCTGTTCGACCGCACCTTCGATCCGCGTCATGTATTGCTCTTTGGCCGCCCTTTCTTTCAGCAGGTTGAGCGCCGCGCGGGTTTCCGATTCGAAATCGACCCGCTTGTCTTTCATGAACTCCGCGAACGAAGCGTAGTCGCCGAAAGTATAGTTGCGCAGGGACGTGTCGGCGGCGGGATTTGCCTTGACGTAGCCGTCCACGAAATCCTCGATGTAGCCGCGGCCGTAGACCTCCATCACGAAAACACTGGTATATTCCGCAGGTATCTTTATATCCGGGATGATCCCCCCGCCGTCGTAGACCTTGCGCCCGGCGGCGGTCGAGAATTCCCTGACCAGCGAATCGGGCACATGCGACACGCTGCCGTCGGGGTTGCGGTGCGAATAGTCCATGGCCTGGATGCAGCGCCCGCTGGGGATATAATATTTCGCGGTGGTGATCTTAAGGTACGAATTATAACCCACAGGCCGTGTGCTCTGCACGAGGCCCTTGCCGAAAGTGCGCTGCCCCATGAGCACCGCACGGTCGAGGTCCTGCAACGCCCCCGACACGATCTCGGCCGCCGAGGCCGACCCCGAATTGACCAGCACCACGATGGGAAGGTCGGCCGCGACGGGTTCGGATTCGGTTTTGAACACCTGGTTGTTTTCAGGCAGGCGCCCGCGCATGCTCACCACCTCGGTGCCTTTGGGAACGAAGAAGGAAAGTATTTTCACGGCCTCCTGCAGGATGCCTCCGCCGTTGTTGCGCAGGTCGATCACCAGCCCTTCGAGTTTGCCCGTACGCTGCAGGTCGCCGAGGGCCTTGCGCATATCGTTCGAACAATCCTCCGAAAAGTCCGTGTGGCTGATATAGCCGATTCCGTCCTGCACATAGCCGTACCAGGGCACGCCCGATATTTTAATGCGTTCGCGGCGGATGCTCAACTCTTCCGTCCGGCCCGTATCGAATTTTTCGACTTTCAGTTTTACGGTCGTGCCGGGATCGCCGCGCAGCAGGCCCGACACTTCGGCCGACTCGACGCCTTTAATGTCCTGTCCGTTGATTGCCAGGATCTTGTCGCCCGCCTTCAGCCCCGCCTTGTCGGCCGGAAAGCCTTTATAGGGCTGCGAAATGGCCACATAATCGCCCTTTTTACGGATCAGCGACCCGATGCCGGCGTATTTCCCGGTGGTCATGATCTCGAAATCGGCCATCTGCTCCTCGGGCAGGTATTCGGTATAGGGGTCCAGTTGCGAGGACATGCCTTCGGCCGCCGCCTCCACGAGTTTGTCCGCCTCCACCGGGTCGACATATAAGAGGTTGATCTCCCGGAAGAGGTTGACCAGGATCTCCATGTTGCGGCCCAGCGCGAAATCGCTCCGCACGGCCGCCGTTACCGCCAGCAGCAACACTGCCGCTCCTGTCGCGACGGCTATTTTTTTAAATGGCTTCATGCTGTCAGATCATTGATTTGAGCCGGTATTCCACCTTGACGACCTCTTTGCGCAGGCCGCCGACCACCACATGGCGATCCTTGCGCCGGACCGTTAGCGCATCCTCGCCCAGGGTGACGATGCGTTTCACGGGGCTGGCCGCCCGGAACACCATCCGTCCGTCCTCTTCGGATTCCAGACGGTAGTCGCCCATCTCCATCGCGCGCAGGATTTTGTCGCGGTCGTCCGCCAGGTCGGCCGCGATCTCGCGGCGGACGAACCCGAAGGTGGGATACAGCGCGGCGAGTACCACGATCGTACCGAGCATCAGCAATCCGCGTGCCGACAGGAATACATCGGCCAGCGAATCGGTCGTGGCGGCATTCAGCAGTTTCATCGCCCCGAAGACGATGGCGAAAAGTACGGTAAGTTGGACGAAATATTTCAGCGACCGCGCAATATAGGTTCCCATTATGGATAAATTATCGGATTTCAAACCGCAAAGTGCCGTCCGGCACCCG
>JAVBNK010000013.1:0-8883 GCA_031551595.1 Rikenellaceae bacterium
CACGGTATTCGCAGCCTGCCGCCTCAAATGTTGTCGCCATGAAGTTCACCCCCTGGAAAATAGTCCGCCGCTGGGCGCCCTCGCTGATCTGGAACATGGGGGGCGAGCCGGACGTCTACCTCACGTTCGACGACGGCCCCACGCCGGGTGTTACGGAGTGGATCCTCGACGAGTTGGACAAGACCGGCGCAAAAGCCACGTTTTTCTGCCTGGGCAAGAACGTAGAGATGTACCCTCATCTCTACCGTGCGATCCTGGAGCGCGGCCACAAGGTCGGGAACCACACGTACAGCCACCAGAAAGGATGGTCGATGAGCCTGAGGCGCTATGTCGAGGATGTCGATTACTGCAACTCGATCGTCAATTCCGACCTGTTCCGCCCCCCGTACGGACGCATCACCCCGCGCCAGGCCCATGTGCTCGCGGAGCGTTACACACTGGTGATGTGGAACGTACTGAGCCGCGATTACAGCCGCTACGTCACCCCGCAGCAATGCCTGCGCAACGTCACGCGCCACGTCGAAGCAGGATCGATCGTCGTGTTCCACGACTCGAAAAAGGCATTCCGCAACCTGCGCTACGCCCTGCCGCGGACCCTGGCGTATATTCAGAAACTGGGGCTGCAATGCTCCGTGATCGAGATATAAGCGCCTCCCGGCGCCCGGCGGACGTGCGGATGATGCCGGGCCGCGGGGATGACACGATGTGAAACATGGACCGATGCATCCCGAGGGGATCGGACCGTGATTCCGCCCCGGCTCCCGCCGCAGGAGGATTTTGCGACCTGGATGTCACGAGGTTCCAAGCGTAGTTTCGCCCCCGACCCAATAATGCGGCTTTTGCGGCCGCAGGATTTAAATAACGTGGGTTGCGTTTAAGAAATCGTGGTTGTTTTCCAGTATCAAATTTCGCGATTCCTTAAGCACGACTCGCATGAACGGCTTCCGTCGAAGCCGCAATTGGTACTGAAAAGCCCCACTCCCTACGGCCCGTTGGCTTCGCCCTCCTCCTTCGCGCCCCGGCCATTCAAACAAGTTTGATGGCTCCCGGCTTGGCGTCGGTTGAGTGGGGCGGGCCTGCAAACCGGCTTTTCAGGCCATTGGCCCATGGGAAGGAAGGGTTGCTTAAACGCAACTCACGTTAAATAATTTTGAACCGGAGAAATGAAAATCATCGTAGGCGTAACGGGCGCGAGCGGCGCCATGTATGCACGGCTGTTGCTGGAAAAGCTGGCGGCCTGCGAAGCCGTGGGGCGCATCGCGCTGATCGTCACGCGCAACGGCCAGGCTGTGTCCGATTATGAAGGCCAACCGCTGCCCGAACATTCCAAAATCACGCGCTACGGCATCGACGATATGTTCGCACCGCCCGCTTCGGGCTCGGCCTGCTGGGACGCCATGGTGGTCGTACCCTGCTCGATGGGTTCCCTGGGGCGCATCGCGCACGGCGTTTCGGCCGACCTGCTGGGACGTGCGGCCGACGTGATGCTCAAAGAACGCCGCCGCCTTATTTTAGTCCCCCGCGAAACTCCGCTCAGCACCGTTCACCTTCGCAATATGACCGCGCTTTCGGAGTGCGGGGCGATTATCGTTCCTGCCTGTCCGTCGTTCTACTCGCATCCGGAAACTATGGAAACCCTCTGCGGCACAGTAACCGACCGTATATTGTTATTATTAGGCCTCGACCCGCACGGCTTCCGGTGGGGCGAATAAGCCATCCCGGAAACCCTGCAGGACTGCCATTCCCTGCCGGTCCCTCACCCATCGGGCGAGCCGGATCCTCCCCGGCCCATTATGTTTAATATCCGGCGGGGAGTGAGAGAAAAGGGACCGGACAAGGCGGACGCCGTGGACACGAGCGCTTCTTTCGCGTCCCTCACGGCCGTGACAAAGGACGCAGGCATTGCACCGATCCCATTTCCCATCAATTAATTAACGTGAATTCGGGATCTTATCCCGAATTACCTCTTCCGTAATCGGCCCCGTGGGCCGTTTACCAAATCCTCCCCTTGCAAGGGGAGGATTTAGGAGGGGTTATCAGTACAAAAATGGCTTTGGAAAAACCGTTAACGGGAGGTCGGGATAAGGAGTTCAGAACAACTTTATGGAATACAACAAATAACGCAAATTCCTTATCCCGAACTCACGTTAATTATGTGCGTCATTTTTCCGGAAAATCGAGCGGTGCGGCGTGTCGGAACGGGGATCGCGGTGCAATTCCCCGCGTAAAGGCACAGGGACGGGACCAGAAATGCGAAACCCGGGAGCAACCCTCCCATGAAACGGAACATGGCTGCAAATGTATCCGGTTTCCCGTAACTCCGAACCGCATACGGGGACACATTTCCTGTCCGCACTGCGGAACCCGCGGCGGACAATAAATTATCCCTATTTTATTCTTTTCATCACGGGCAGTTTCAGGCCGTACTTGACCGCCAGCAACCGTACCGCCACCACGGCGGCCGCTCCGGTGACCGCTGCCACGGAAGTGGCCGCCCCCGCCTCGACCGCCCCCCAGTAGACCAGCCCGCCCAGTACGCAGGCCAGCGCATAGATCTCCTTGCGGAAGATCAGGGGTTCCTGGTTGATCAGTATATCGCGCATCACGCCTCCCGCCGCTCCGGTGATCGTCCCCATGATGATCGCCACCCAGTACGGGAATCCGGCCGCAAGGCTTTTTTCCATCCCCACGACCACGAAAAGCGCCAGGCCGATCGTGTCGAAAATGAAAAATGTGTTTTTAAGCCGTACCAGGTAGCGTCCGAAGGCGATGGTGATGACCAGCGCCACGCCCGTCGTGATCAGGTAGCTGCCGTTGAGCATCCAGAACGGGGTCTGCCCGAGCAGGATATCGCGCAGCGTCCCTCCGCCGGTAGCCGTGATCAGCCCCACGACGTAAGCCCCGAACCAGTCGAAGCGTTGCGCCGCCGACAGGCGGATGCCGCTGATGGCGAAAGCCAGCGTGCCGAGGATCTCTATGACGGTGATGAACGGGAGGGTCATGGTTCGTTACGGAATGAATAAACGGTTTTTTCGTGGTAGGTTTCGCCCGCGGGCAGGACGCGGGGTGTATCGGGACGGTCACAGCACGCAATGGCCAGTCCGCCGCCTGCGGCGTAAGGAGGTCCGCTTTTCGAGGGCTTGCGGCCTTCCGGGATCTTTTTCAGGCAGATGCATTGCTGCGAAGAACGCACTTCCAGGCTGCGTCCCGAGCCCGGGTGGCATACCGCAAGCATCTCCCGCAACCGCGTGCCGGGATCGCCCCCGGCCGCGTGGCCGCCGACGGGCGTGCAGCCCTCCGGGAGCCCGGTGTCATGGCCGCCATTGGTTCCGGCCGCCTCGCCCGCCAGGTTGAACCACGGGTTGCAGGCCAGGTTGACCGGCATATCGGCATTGCCGCGGGCGAAATAGGTCACCTCCAGATCGCATCCGTCGCTCCAATCGTAAACCACCTCAACGCCCAACTCGCCCGCGCGTCCGGCCTCACCGTCGGGCGAAGTATAGGCGAACACCACGCGGTCGGTTTCGACCCGGGCGTTCCAGATACGGCTTTGAAGGCCGTCATACGCGGGATCCAGGGGGTCGGCGCAGCGCCCCAGCACTTTCCCCGGCGCGGCCGGGTCGTGCATGTAGCCGCCGAATGTCCCGTAACCCAGCGCCACGTCGTCCATACGTCCGCCACGACCGGGTACGGTCACGCCGATGAGCGCCGCGCCAAGGTTGGTCAGCCGCACTTCGGCCCCCGTGGCGTTGCGCATCGTGTAGACGACGGCCGCTTCGCCCTCGGGCGTGAAGCCCCATATATTCTGTTCTATTTCCACAAATCCGAAGGATATTCCCCGGCGGCCACCAGCGCGGCGATCTTGCCGGCCACATCGGGGCGGTCCTCTTTATAGGTGACGCCGAACCACCGCGACGTGGTATCCAGCACACGCATACGCGCCTGCCCGCCGGCGATGAACGTATTGACGGCAAACGGGATATAGAATTCGGCCTTCGGATCGGCGATATTTTCCGCCAGGTAGCTGCGGAAAAGCTCGCGGCTGCGGCGGAAATAGTCGGGCGTGAAGCCGAAAAGGTTCATCGACACCGGCGTATCGGCCCCGAGCGGATGTCGCGAGCCGTCCGGATCGGTATACACGATGGCGTCGCCTTCGCGGGCGATCTTCGTGCGTTCGACCATCGAGGTGAGATAGCCCTCACCGTCCACGCTGCACACCCCGCGCGACACGGTGCCGAAATCCGAAAGCGTGTTCTGCAGCCGGTAGCCCACCATGCAGTATTCGCCCTCGCGGCCTTCGGCCGTGCGCAGGTAATCGCCGATCGAGGCGAATGCGTCGCGGCCGTAGAAGTCGTCGGCGTTGATGGCGGCAAAAGGGCCGTCGATGGCGCTTTCACCCATCATCACGGCATGGTTCGTGCCCCACGGTTTTTCGCGTCCGGCCGGCAGGGCGAACCCTTCGGGCAGCGCATCCAGCTCCTGGAACACATACTCCACCCCGATGCGGTTGCCGAAGCGCCCGGCGTTGAACACGCTGCGGAAATCTTCTTCGAAAGCATGGCGGATGACGAACACCACCTTGCCGAAACCCGCCCTGAGGGCGTCGTAGACCGAATAATCGAGGATGGCCTCGCCCGAAGGGCCCACGCCGTCCATCTGTTTGAGCGAGCCGTAGCGCGAACCCATGCCCGCGGCCATGACCAGTAACGCCGGTTTTTTCATCTTTATATTTTAAAACGGTGCAAATATACCTTAAATTTCGGCGGGAAAAAGTGCAACCGCCTTTTTTTCGGTTCCCGGCGGGGCCGTGCGGCCCCCCTGAGGGGAAAATGGGGTCCGCGAAAAGAAAACCGGGTTTATCTTTGGAAAAGTATGCGCAGGGATAATGCCGATAATTATTATCTTTGCAAGGCCTATCCGGCCAACCGAATATGAAACAGAAAGGACACTTCGCATACCTGGTCAAAAACCTGAGCCGCAAACACCGCCTCAGCCTGCGTACCGAGCATGAGGACGAAGAGGTGTGGTACATGCACCTCAGCCCGCTGAACGCTTTCGCAGGCTTCCTGGCCCTGGTGCTGCTGCTGTTCATCGTCATCCTGACAACCGTCGCCTACACCCCCATCCTCGACCTGATTCCCGGCTATCCGGGCAACAAGTCGCGCGAGATGCTCATCCGGAACATTATGCGCCTGGACTCGATAGAGCGGCAAGTGGCCTCGATGCAGGTGTATGCCGACAATATGGCCCTCATCCTGGACGGCAAAACGCCTGTGGTGCGCTCCGTGACCGGGACCGAAGGCGATTCGATACGGCAGGCGGGCGCCGCCGTAGCCCGCAGCAGGGCCGACTCGATCCTGCGTGCGCAGCTCGAAGGCGCAGGCGTTTACAGCCTGGCCGCAGCCCGGCAGGATAAAGGCCGGCTGTCGCTGATGGCCCCCGTCAAAGGCGTGGTGGCCACCCATTTCAACCCCCGCGAAGGGCGCTTCGGGGTGGGCGTCGCCACGGCGTCCAACCAGCAGGTCATGGCCGTGCGCGAAGGGACGGTGACCCTCTCGATGTGGTCGCCCGACGACGGGCACGTCATCCAGATCCAACATGCCGACAACGTCATCTCCACCTACCGCCACTGTGCGACCATCCTGCCGCAGACCGGCGCGAGGGTGCGTACGGGCGAAGTCGTCGGCACCACCGGCGACGGGGTATCGGGCGAGGCCGGCAAGGGATTCTTCGAATTCGAACTTTGGGTCCGCGGCACGCCCGTCGACCCCGAAACCCATATCGTATTTTAGTGGCGGGGGCGGAACGCATCGCATTGCTCGGTTCGACGGGCTCGATCGGACGGCAGACCCTCGACGTGGTCAGCCGCAGCGGCGGGCGCTTCGAAGTGGCCGTGCTGACGGCCCACAGCAACTGGGAATTGCTCGCCGAACAGGCCCGGACCCTACTGCCGGACAACGTGGTAATCGCCCGCAAGGACCTGTACCCGCAACTGCGACAGGCGCTGGAGAACGTCCCCGTGAAGGTCCATGCGGGCGAGGAATCCGTGGCACAGGTGGTGCGCGGCGGGGGGGTGGACACGGTGGTCAACGCCCTGGTGGGCTACGCCGGGCTGGAGCCCACGATGGCCGCGATCGAAACGGGCAAGAAACTCGCCCTGGCCAACAAGGAGAGCCTCGTGGTGGCGGGCGGCCTGGTGATGCGCATGGCGTTGGAAAAGCGTGCGCCGATCCTGCCGATCGATTCGGAGCACTCGGCGGTATTCCAATGCCTGGCGGGCGAGGGCGGCGAAATTTCGCGCATTATCCTGACCGCCTCCGGGGGGCCGTTCCTGGACACCCCGGCCGAAGAGTTGGAGCGGGTGACCGTGCAGCAGGCATTGCGGCATCCCCGTTGGACGATGGGCGCAAAGATCACGATCGACTCGGCCACGATGCTCAATAAGGGCTTCGAGGTGATCGAGGCGCGCTGGCTGTTCGGCACGCCCGAGGAGCGGATCGACGTGCTGGTGCACCCGCAGTCGGTCGTGCACTCGATGGTCGAGCTGGCCGACGGGTCGATCAAGGCCCAGCTGGGCCATGCGGACATGCGGCTGCCGATACAATATGCGCTTTACTACCCGGAGCGTGTCCCGTCGGGCATCGCGCCGTTCAGTTTCGCCGGGTTCGCACGCCTCGACTTCCGCGAGGCGGACAGGGCGAAGTTTCCCGCGCTGGAACTCGCACGCGAATGCCTGCGCCGCGGCGGGGTGTCGTGCTGCGTGCTCAATGCGGCCAACGAGGTGGCCGTAGCCGCCTTCCTGGCCGGGCGCATTCCCTTCACGGGCATCGTCCGCACGATTGAAAAAACGCTGGCCGCCGCAACCTCCGTCGCCGCTCCCTCCCTGGACGACTACCGCGCGTCCAATAAAGAAGCGCGGGGGATCGCCGCACAAATATGTAATTTATAACCCTTTCATAGATGGAAATATTCATAAAAATCGCCCAGTTCGTCGCAAGTTTTTCGCTGTTGGTATTGATCCACGAGCTGGGGCACTTCCTTTTCGCAAGGATGTTCGGCATCCGCGTCGAGAAGTTCTACCTGTTCTTCAACCCGTGGTTCTCCCTGTTCAAATTCAATTGGAAGGGGACCGAATTCGGCATCGGCTGGGTGCCTTTCGGCGGCTACTGCAAGATCGCGGGCATGATCGACGAGTCGATGGACACCGAGGCGATGGCCCAGCCCCCGAAACCGGACGAATTCCGCAGCAAACCGGCCTGGCAGCGCCTGCTGGTGATGATCGGCGGGGTGCTGATGAACGTGGTGCTGGCGTTGTGCATATATATAGGTATGTGCTACGCCTGGGGCCGCGAGTATGTCTACAACCCCGAACTGGCGCAGGGCAGCGTGTTCAGCGAACTGGCCCACGAGATCGGTTTCCGGGACGGCGACCGTGTCCTGAGCGTCGGCGGCGAGCAGTTCGACGATTACGGCGATATCTTCAAAACGATCTTTTTGGAAACGGACCAACCGATCGAAGTGCTGCGCGACGGCCGTCCGGTGACCATCACCATCGACGATAAATTCCTGCCGCGCATGACCCAGGCCAAGCCTTATGAGTTCATGTCGCCGCGCCAGGCGTTCGTGGTAGGTAAACTGCAGAAGGGCGAAGGTGCCGAAAGGGCGGGACTCCGTGCAGGTGACAGGTTATTGTCGCTCAACGGGGAATCGATGGAGTTTTTTGACCAGTTCCAGAAAGCGTTCGGGGCGATGGCCTCGCAACCGGTGACGGTGGGCGTCGAGCGCGACTCGGCCGGTGTGGCCACGCGGATGGAAATCCCGGTGGCGGTGAACGGCGAAGGCAAGATCGGAGTGATCCCGGTATTGTACTCCGGCGTGCCGGTCAGAAGCCATCAATATACATTGCTGCAATCCATCCCGGAAGGTTTCAAACTGACCGGTACGCAGATATCCGACTACTGGAAGCAGCTGGGCATGATCTTTACGCCCAAGACCGAAGCCTATAAATCGGTGGGCGGGGTGATCGCCATCGGCAACATTTTCCCCACGGCATGGGACTGGATGAAGTTCTGGAATATCACCGCATTGCTGTCCATCATGCTGGCGATCATGAATATCCTGCCGCTGCCGGTGCTCGACGGCGGGCATGTGGTGTTCCTGCTCTACGAGGTGGTCACCCGGCGCAAACCGAGCGACAAATTCCTCGAACACGCCCAGACGGTCGGCATATTCATCCTGCTCGGGGTGCTGCTGTTCGCCAACGGAAACGATATCTACCGGTTTTTCATAAAATAGCTTTGCGATTCTGCAAGAGTCGCCACATCCCGCGGTGCGCGCCTTTGGTGCGCCTCCCGCACCGCAGGATGTGAAATCCCGATAAAAGCAGGCTATGGCAGCCAAGGTCAAAAAAGCGTTTTTCTGCCGCAACTGCGGTCATGAGTCGGCCAAATGGGTCGGCAAATGCCCGGGGTGCGGCGAGTGGAATACCTTCGCCGAGGAGATCGTCCAGCGCGAAAGCAGCGCCACGCGCCACGCGTCGGCGCGTTTCACGGCCGCCCCGCCGACGCCCATCGCGCAGATCCAACAGCAGACCCATCAGCGCATCGACCTGGGCAGCGCCGAGGTCAACCGCGTGTTGGGCGGGGGATTGGTGCGCGGATCGCTGGTGCTGCTGGGCGGCGAGCCTGGCATCGGCAAATCGACCCTCAGCCTGCAACTCGCCCTGGGCAGCCACGGCATGAAAACGCTCTACGTGTCGGGCGAGGAGTCGCCCGCGCAGATCAGGATGCGGGCCGTCAGGCTCGGGGGCGACAACCCGGATTGCCTGGTCTATGCCGACACGCTGCTGGAAAACATCGTGTTGCAGATGGAGGAATTGCGGCC
>JAVBNK010000133.1:0-6108 GCA_031551595.1 Rikenellaceae bacterium
TGGGTCGCGCGAAGAATTACCTGCCCGATGCGGCAAAACCGTTCCCTTACGATACGAAAGAAGAAAAACGCCTGTTCGATCTGTTGCGCGACGCCTACGTCCAGGCCCGTTATAATGCTAAATTCAAAGTGACCAAAGAAGATATCGACGCTCTTGCGCCCAAAGTCGGGCAACTGCGTGCCGTCACCGAGCAGGCATGCCGTGAACGCCTCGATTTTTACGCCTCCAGAGTCCGCTGCCGGTAAAAATGGGGCACGCCGCCGGCGGAGGGTTGGCCGAAGCCGTGTGCGAGGCGTTCCCGGCCCTTCGCCGGATGGGCTGCAGGCTGTGACCCTGTGCGGGCAAGCCCGTATAAAAGATTTCCCCGCATGAGGCGGCATCTTACCGGAAAAATGATTAAATTTGCCGTTCTAACAGAAAACGATTGATAGCAGACCATGGGAAAGATCATCGCATTGGCGAACCAGAAGGGTGGGGTAGGCAAGACCACGACGGCCATCAACCTGGCCGCGAGCCTTGCCGTGTTGGGGAAAAAGGTGCTGCTGGTCGACGCCGACCCGCAGGCCAACGCCACGTCGGGGCTCGGTTTCGATATCAACGGGCAGAGCATCTACGAATGCCTGCTGGACGGTAAGCCTGCCGCCGAAGTGATCCTGCACAGCGAAGACGTGGCCGGGCTGGACGTGCTGCCCTCGAACATCAACCTCGTGGGCGCCGAAGCCGAGCTGCCCAACCTGAAGGACGGCCATTTCCGGTTGAAAAATACGCTCGAACCCGTGCGCGGGGAGTATGACTATATACTGGTGGACTGCTCGCCCTCGTTGGGTTTCACGACGGTGAACGCCCTGGTGGCGGCCGATGCGGTGCTGATCCCGGTGCAGTGCGAATATTTTGCGCTGGAGGGCCTGGGTAAGCTGCTCAATACGGTTAAGATGGTCAAGGAGAAACTCAACCGCGGCCTGGAGATCGAAGGCTTCCTGCTGACGATGTACGCCCGCACGCGCCTTTCGAACCAGGTGGCGCAGGAAGTCAACCAGCATTTCGGGCACCTGGCGTTCCAGACCATCGTCCAGCGCAACATCCGCCTGAGCGAAGCCCCGAGCTACGGCAAACCGGTGCTGCTGCACGACGCCTCCTCGGCCGGATCCGCGAACTACCTTGCATTGGCAAACGAACTAATCGCCCGCAACAATGATAAAAAATAAAGGTTTAGGCCGTGGATTAGGGGCCATTTTCGAAATCGAAGGCGCTTCGGTGCCTGCGGCCGACACCGGCATGATGCAGATGGTCGAGCTTTCGCTCGTCAGGCCCAATCCGAAACAGCCCCGCACGGTGTTCGATGAAGACGCCCTCGAAGAGTTGGCCGACTCGATCAAGACGCTGGGGGTGATCCAGCCCGTGACCGTCAAACGCGAGGACGACGGCACCTATACGATCATCAGCGGCGAGCGGCGTTGCCGCGCCTCGCAGCTTGCGGGGCTGGAAACGGTGCCGGCCTACATCCGCGAGGCGACGGACCAGACGCTGCACGAAATGGCGCTGGTGGAGAACATCCAGCGCGAGGACCTGAACGCGCTGGAGGTGGCGATTTCGCTGCAACGGCTGCTCGACGAGTGCGGCCTGACGCAGGACACGCTGGCCGAAAGGGTGGGTAAGAAGCGCTCGACGGTAGCGAATTACATGCGCTTACTTCGACTTCCGGTGGAAGTGCAGGCGGCGTTGGGCAACGACCACATCTCGATGGGCCACGCCAAGGCGATCGCCTCGTTGCAGGAGGACGACGCGCAGCTCGTGCTGTTGCGCCGGATCCTGAAAAAGAGCCTTTCGGTGCGCCAGGCCGAGGAGATGGCCAAGGTGCTGGCCCAACCTAAGGAAGCGCCCGGGTCGGCCGGGGACGAGGAGTTCCCGGAGAGCTATACCCGCCTTGTGGAACATCTGGAGAAGGTGTTCACGCCCGATATCAGCATTAAGAAATCGGCAAAGGGAGGCGGCCGCATCACGATCGGATTCGCGTCGGACGCCGACGTGGAGGATTTCCTGCGAAAACTGTCTGGCGTATAGGGATGAAGCTGCGCGGATGGCATATCGTGGTTTTTGCACTGCTTCTGGCGGTGTGCAGCCCTGCGGATGCCTCGGCGAAGAAACCTAAGAAGGTTAAGGTGAAGGACCTGCCTCCGGTCGAGCATCGCGATTTCCGGGTCGAGGGAGGCACGGTGCGCGGGGTGAAGCCCGCGACGCCGGCCGATTCGCTCGCCCGGCAGGCCGCCGTGGCGTTGCAGGACTCGTTGGCCAAGGACTCCCTGACGGCATCCCCGGAAGCGCTTTCTGCCCGCGAGCGGAAGCGCCTGGCCCGCCTGGCCGACACCACGGCGCGTTATTCGCCCATTTTCCGCGACACACTGCCCATTTCGCGCATGTGCTGGATCTCGACCGTAGTGCCCGGATTCGGCCAGCTGCACAATAAGCAATACTGGAAGATCCCGATCGCCTATGCCACGCTGGCGGGTACGATCTGGGGTTTCACGGACCAGAACAAGCCTTATAAACAGTATAAGAAGGAGTACGACTACATGATCAACCACGGGGAAACCGACCGCACGAAGATCGACCCCGTGCAGACCAAAATGATCGACTACAATACCCGCCGCCAACTGTTCATGTTCGGGATCTACGCCTCGTGGGTCTACTTCGTGTGCGACGGGGCGGTGAACTACCCCGGTGCGCTGACTTCGGTGAAGAAGGCCACAACCCTCTCGACGATCCTGCCCGGCGCCGGGCAGATCTATAACAAAAGCTACTGGAAGGTGCCGTTCGTGATGGGCGGATTCGCCACGATGGCCTATGTGATCGACTGGAACAACCGAGGCTACAAGCGCTTCGGGACGGCCTACGACCTGGTGATCGACGGCGATGACACCACCACGGACGAATTCGACGGCCGCTATTCGGCCGAATTCCTGCGCAACCTGCGCGACAGCTACCGCCGCAACCGCGACCTGTGTATCATCCTCACGGCCGGGCTCTACCTGCTCAACATCATCGATGCGCATGTGGATTCCCAGCTCAAAGACTACGACATCAGCGACGACCTGTCGATGGAACTGCAACCGTCGCTGCTGAATTGCTACGCGCAGAGTTCCCGTACGCGCAACGTGCCGGGGATGACGCTTTCGATCAGATTTTAAAGACTGGCGACTATATTTTGTCGGCGATACGCCGCATTCCGCCGCGGCGGAATGCCCGGATCCGCAGTTCGACGCCGGGCGCCGATCCCCGCAGCCGCGGAGTCGGAGAACCGGCCGATCCGGATAGAATATAGCGGCCCTAATGATTTACAGACATGAAGAAACCCATTGCCGCACTGGTGGCGGCGACTGCTGCCTTCAGCCTGGCGCTGGCGGCCCCCCCGGCGGAACGCCGCGGGACGCTCCCGACGGCTTCGCCCGAGATTTACGATTCGCTGCTGTCGACCTATACGACCTCTTTCGAGGCGTTTTTCCGTGATTTCATCGACCTGGATTCCGCGGTGACCGATATGCGGGATGCGCTGCCCGATTCGGTCTATATGGCGCGCCTGGAAAAGATGGTTTCGCCGATACACCTGCCTTATAATGACATCGTTAAAAAATATATCGTCACCTATACCAGCGCCCGCAGCACGCTGATGGCCCGTATCCTGGGCCTTTCGCAGTATTATTTCCCGATGATCGAGCAGGAACTGGCCAATGCGGGCCTGCCGCTGGAACTGAGGATGCTGCCGGTGATCGAGTCGGCGCTTTCGCCCACGGCGGTTTCGCGGGTGGGTGCGACGGGGCTGTGGCAATTCATGTACGGCACGGGCAAGAATTACGGGCTGGAGATCACCTAGTTCGTCGATGCCCGCCGCGACCCGGTCGCCTCGACGCGTGCGGCGTGCCGTTACCTGGCCGAGATGTACCGCGTCTACGGCGACTGGACGCTGGCCATCGCTTCGTATAACTGCGGCCCGGGCAACGTGAACAAAGCGCTCAAGCGCGCCGGCGACGGCCCCAAGACCTTCTGGGATATCTATCCCTACCTGCCGGTCGAAACGCGCGGATATATCCCCTCATTCATCGCTGCCACGTATGCCTATAACTATCATAAACAACATGGGATCAACCCGGTACCGATGCCGTTGCCTCTGGCTACGGACACGATCCGGGTCAACCGCCTGCTGCACCTGGGGCAGGTGGCCTCGACGATCGACGTGCCGATGGAGGTGCTGCGCGAGCTCAATCCTCAGTATAAGATGGATATCATCCCGGCGGTGGACAACAAGTGCTATTGCCTGACCCTGCCCAGCAGCGGTGCGATCCGCTATATCGAGCTCCAGGATTCGATCCATGCCAAGGATACGGTCTACCTGGCGCAATACCTCAAGTCGAAGGTGCCGGTTTCGGAAGCGGTCCAATCGCAGTCGGCCGCCGCCCGCACCCACAAAGTCAAAAGCGGCGAAGTGCTGGGGTCGATCGCCCGGAAGTACGGGGTGACCGTGTCGCAGATCATGAAATGGAACAACCTGAAGAGCGCCAACACGCTGCGCATAGGACAGTCGCTCTATATCTACCGTTGATGGACACGATCGCGGCATTGGCCACGGGCACGGGCGGCGCCATTGCGGTGATCCGCCTGAGCGGCCCGGACGCCCTGCGGATCGCCGACGGGATGTTCCGCCCGGCGTCGGGAGGGGCGCTTTCGGATGCCGCAGGTTACACGGTGCATTACGGCCGTATTGTCGACGGGGCGGGGGAGATGGTCGACGAGGTGCTGGCGAGCGTTTTCCGTGCGCCGCGCTCCTACACGGGCGAGGATATGGTCGAAATTTCGGTGCATGCCTCTTCCTATATTTGCCGCCGGGTGATGGAACTGCTGATCGCGGGCGGCGCACGCCAGGCCGGGGCGGGCGAGTTCACCGTTCGTGCCTTTCTGGCCGGTAAAATGGACCTTTCGCAGGCCGAAGCCGTGGCCGACATGATCGCCTCGTCCGATCGCGCTTCCCATGCCCTGGCCGCCCATCAGATGAGGGGCGGCTATTCGTCGGAATTCGCCGTACTGCGCGACGAATTGCTGCGTTTGGCGTCGTTGCTGGAGTTGGAGCTCGATTTCTCGGAGGAGGACGTGGAATTCGCCGACCGCCGCGAACTGGATGCGATCATGGCGCGTGCGGAAGAGCGCATCCGCGACCTTTCAGGCTCGTTTTCGCTGGGCAACGCGATCAAAGAAGGTGTTTCCGTGGCTATCACGGGCAGCCCCAATGTGGGTAAATCGACGCTGTTGAATGCGTTGCTGCGCGACGACCGTGCGATGGTGTCGGACATTGCCGGCACGACGCGCGACGTGATCGAGGAGAGCGTAGTGCTGGACGGCATCCGTTTCCGTTTCCTGGACACGGCGGGCCTGCGCCATACGGACGATGTGCTGGAACGCATGGGCATCGAGCGTGCCCGTTCGGCGGTGGAGCGTGCGCGGATCATCCTCTGGGTGGCCGATGCGGCGGATTTTGCGGCTTCGCCCGAAACATTTCGCCGTCCGCCGTTCGGGGTGCGTGACGGCCAGACGGTTTGCCTTGTGCTGAACAAGAGCGATCTTTTGGACGAGGCTGCCCGTGCGGCCTTGCCGGCGGTTACGTCCGATGGTTTGCCGGTGGTTGCGGTTTCTGCGAAGGGAGGGTTGAATATCGGGTGTCTGACAGATTTTCTTGCGGGAGTCATCGGGCGCGACCCGTATTATGCTTCGGGCGCGATCGTTTCGAATTTTCGGCACCACGAGGCGTTGCTCCATGCGTCGGAGTCGTTGGCTCGTGCACGTTCGAGCCTCTCCACAGGTTTATCCCCGGATTTGTTGGCGGAAGATATCCGCCAGACGCTCCACCACCTGGGAGTGATCACGGGCCAAATTACCACCGACGAAATCCTCGGTAACATATTCTCAAAATTCTGCATCGGCAAGTAAGGGGTGATTTCCAACGATTAGCATAGATTACAATTGATTATTAAGGCGTTCATTATGAGCGCCTTTCTTTTTGTGCGTATTAGCGATAGTAGTCGTTGATAATGCATTTTCAGCTCATTTTTGTACCGCATTTGT
>JAVBNK010000173.1:0-6111 GCA_031551595.1 Rikenellaceae bacterium
CGGGGTATCGTCATCCGCACGGCATCGACGGGCGAAATCATGGTGATCGTGGTCTACTCCGGGGAGTTCGAAAAGCAACATTTGGCCCTGATGGAGCATCTTAAAACGGAGTTTCCGCAAATCACGTCGCTGATGTATGTGGTCAACGCCAAACTGAACGACTCGCTGGGCGACCAGGACACGGTTTTATACTCGGGCCGCGACCATATTTTCGAGCGGATGGAGGGATTGCGGTTCAAGATCGGGCCTAAGTCGTTTTACCAGACCAATTCGGCGCAGGCCTACGAACTGTATAAAGTGGTGCGCCGGCAGTCGGCCCTCACGGGCGGCGAAACGCTCTACGACCTCTACACGGGCACGGGCACGATCGCCAATTTCGTGGCGGGAGAATGTGCGAAAGTGATTGGCGTAGAGTATGTTCCGGAGGCGATCGAAGATGCGCGGGTGAACTCGGAGATCAACGGCATTACGAATACGACGTTCTATGCGGGCGATATGAAAGACCTGCTGACTGCGGATTTTGTGGCCCGGAACGGCCGTCCGGACGTGGTGGTGCTCGACCCGCCGCGTGCAGGGATCCACGAGGATGTGGCGCGGGTGGTGGTGGAGGCCGCCCCGGTGCGGATCGTCTACGTGAGCTGCAACCCGGCGACCCAGGCCCGCGACATCGCGCTGATGGACGGGGCCTACCGGGTGGTGCATGTGCAGCCGGTGGATATGTTCCCCCATACGCACCATGTGGAAAATGTGGTGACGCTGGTAAGGAAATAAATTATCCCGCAGCAAGTTACGGGGTATTGGACAGGGCTGCGGTTGCCTGCGGGCAATCGCCACCTCCCGCGGCCCGCACTTTCGGTGCGCCCCCCCGCAGCCGCAGGATGTGCATATTAACAACGGCGGCGGGGAAATAAACAACCCCGCAGCAAGCTACGAGGTATTGTAAAGGCTGCGATTGCCTGGGGAAATCGCCATCTCCCGCGGCTCGAAATCTCCGATTTCGCCCACCCCCAGCCGCGGGAGATGGGGAGAAGATCGCCGCAACCGACGCTGCGAGCGAGAGCAGAGGTCGCTTGCGAACTATGCCGGGCCGCGAGCAGGAAACCCATGCATCGCATGGGTAACCAAACCGGCGGGGAATCGAACCCATAGACATTGAACCCTTGGTGAATAAAACGATGAAAAGGATCACGCTGAT
This sequence comes from Rikenellaceae bacterium, assembly GCA_031551595.1. Classification (GTDB taxonomy): domain Bacteria; phylum Bacteroidota; class Bacteroidia; order Bacteroidales; family Rikenellaceae; genus JAVBOW01. The sequence goes on from JAVBNK010000173.1 coordinate 1,196, forward strand.
AATCTGCTCGATACTTACCGCCGGGACGCTGGCCGCCCAGGTGAAGGTCACGGCCACACAAACCGCGGAGGGCTATGCGCTCGACGTGCGGAAGGGCGGGCCGGGCGTCTACTCGGTGCTGGTACGCATGAAAGAGGACGGGAAGTTGCTGCGCGACACGGTGAGCGTGAGCCGCCGTTTCCACCTGTTCCCGCCGGAGCAGGGCGCACCGCGTTACGACGTGCAGACGGCGTTGGGCAACGCCTGGGGCGAGGTGGACGGCTCGGTGATGTACCGCTTGCCGTATTCGACGCATAAAAAAGATGCGGTTTACAGTATGGCCATCGACGACGGTCCGGTACATGCGTTCACGCTCTCGCCGGGCGATACGGTCTACGCGGCGCGGCGCGGGACGGTCGTCGGCGTGGGCCGTACGGACGACAAGCGCGGCGAGATCCTGATCCAGCACCTGGACGGCTCGTGGGCACGCTACCGGGGGGTAGCCGCGACGGTCGCGCCCGGGGACCGGGTGTGGGCCGACACCCCGATAGGGCTTGCGGGCAAGTCGCGCAAGGGTTACGTGGTTACGCTGGCGGTGAAATACCCGACGGCGGTCGTGGACAGGCGCGGCCGCAGCCGGATGATGCTGGCCGATATGTCGCCGTCGTTCGCGGTGGCCTCGTCCACGCCCGTGCCGGGCAGGGCGAACACGTATATATGGGTGGCACGGCTGGGGTACGACATGCTCACCCAGGAGATGACCCCCGAGGATATGGAACTCATGCGCCGGGCGGCCGGGGGAGAATAACGGAATCATCACACCCACGCCGCCGCAAAAGATTTTTGAAGTGCGCGGCGGCGGGCTTTATCGACATGTCGATGAAGCGGGGACGGAAAACATTTGCGGATTTTGCCGGGCGTGAAAACCGGGACCGGACGGGAGAACCGGGGCCGGACGGGCTCGCGAGTTTCGGCGGGTACATGGAACATGGTGCAAAGATGCCGGGACGCAGGCTTCGCATGATGCCGGCGGCATCATGCAGGTTATGGAATCTGCATCGTTTTTGTATCTATTAAATAACAACAACTTTAAAACGAAAACTATGAAGAAGATGATCCTGGCCCTTGCGGCCGTCATGATGTGGGCCGGAGCGAACGCCCAGCAGCAGTATCAGGAACGCGATTACGTGGAGATCAACGCCCGCGCCTACCGCGAGGTGGCCCCGGACGAGATCTACCTGAAGATAGTGCTCGACCAGAACGACACGAAGGGTAAATACACCATCGACCAGTTGGAATCGCAGCTGTACCAGGCGTTGAAAAAAGCGGGCGTGGATGCCGAGAAGGAATTGCGCGTGAGCGATATGGACAACGAGCTGAAGAGTTTCCTGCTGAAGCGCAACGAGGGCCGCATCAGCAAAGAATACATACTTAAAGTGGATAACCAACACCTCATGCCGGTATTCCGCGAACTGGACAAAGTGGGGATCGCCAACGTGAACGTGCAGAAGTCGCGCTATTCGAAGACCGAAGAGGTCTATAACGAACTGTTGGGCGAAGCGGTGGCCAAGGCTAAAACCCGAGCCGGGATCATGGCCAAAGCGGGCGGCGGCACGACCGGCAAGATGATCTTCATACAGAGCTACGACAACACGGCGAACTACGACGCGGGCATGGCCACGAACATGGTGATGTACAAGTCGCGTTCGATGGAGATGGAAGCGGCCCCGACCTTCGAATTCAACAAGATACGCATCGAGGCGACCGTAACGGTGCGGTTCGCGCTGTAATGGCGGGGCGGACGGCGACGATAGAACGGACGGGGGATGGCACGCAGACGCTGTGCCATCCCCTTTTCGGCGATACGTACCACTCGGTGCGGGGAGCGGAAGGCGAATCCGCGCATGTGTTCATCCGGGGCGGCCTGGAGGCATGGCTTGCGGCGCACCCCGGGGCCCGGCGGGTGCGGATGTTCGAAGTCGGTTTCGGCAGCGGGCTGAACGCCCTGCTCACGGCGCGGCGGGCGGCCGGGGCAGGCGTCGGGGTGGAATACCACGCCGTCGAGTTGTATCCCGTGCCCCGCGAGGTGTGGAGTGCGATGGATTATGCGGCCGACCCGCTGTTCACGGCATTGCACGAGGCGCGGTGGGACGCGCTGATGCAAGTCGCGCCGTACATGCGGCTTAAAAAAATGGCCTGCGATTTGGCAGATGCGGAATTCGGGACTACCTTTGATGTGGTCTACATGGATGCTTTCGCGCCCGACACCCAGCCCGAGCTGTGGACGCCGGAAGTTTTCGGCAGGCTCTACGCCGCCACCGCGCCAGGAGGGATGCTGGTGACCTACTCGGCGGCGGGCGGGGTGAAACGGGCGCTGCGTGCGGCCGGGTATGAAGTCCACCGTTTGCCCGGCGCGCTCGGAAAGCGGCACATGCTCAGGGCTCTAAAGCGGGGTATATGAAACGTATACTGTTAATGCTATTGTTGTTTTTCGTGGTTCTGCCCGGATATCCCACCGTGCAGGATTCCGACTTTATCCTGTATAAAGGAAAACGGTGGAATGTTCATACCGATGCAGTGGAGAAATATCTGGACAAATGCGGGATTTCCCGGTTTGACATATGTGATGGGGACGGTAACGGTAAACCAGGCAATCGGTTCACTTTACCTACGGCTTGTTGGAAGGGTTATTATGGCGTTCTGGAGATAACCGAAGGAGTCCTGGCCCGGAAACTCGACCTGACTTCAATGATTTTGAGGACTTTCATGAACGTCAATACGCTTTATCCCGCGCGTCCACAGAATACGGCGCCATATATCATGAATTACAGGGGGCCTATCCTAAAGATGATCCTGCTCCTCCGGGGCAAATTGAGATCACCATGCAATGTGATCTGTTGTATTATTTGAAAAACATACTTGCAGAGTAGTATTATGGATAAGAAATTCACCTTCGATTACCGGGCCTACGCTCCGCTGGCGAGCCTGGATGAGACCGACCGCGAACTGGCGATGGCGGCCAAAGCGGCCTGCGACACGGCGTATGCGCCCTACTCCAATTTCCATGTGGGTGCGGCGGCACGCCTCGAAAGCGGCCGCATCGTCACCGGCAGTAACCAGGAAAGCGAAGTTTTCCCGGCCGGGGTGTGCGCCGAGCGCAGCCTGCTGTTCCACCACCAGGCGCACGCGCCCGGCGACCGGATCGTGGCGCTGGCCATCGCATCGGTGCCCGACGAGCGGGAGTGTTACCCGTGCGGCATCTGCCGCCAGGTGATCGCCGACACCGAAAAACGCCAGGAGCGGCCCATCCGCGTCATCATGACCGGACGCGACAGCGCCACAGTGGTCGATTCGGCGTTCAGGCTGCTGCCGTTCACCTTTGAATTGTAGGGAAATTCTGTCGCCGGGTCGCTTTGTGACTCGTGTCCGGGCCGTGCCCGCGCCCGCAGCCAGCGGAGGCAAGCCAACTGCCTTTGCCCTCGTCCGCAGCGTCGGCTGCGGGCCGGCGGACTTTGGCCGGATCAAAGTCCGATAAACAAAACCGGTCGATAATTGAATTATATATAGCCTGTACATGTTCCATTCCGAAGACATCCTCTATGAGGACAACCACCTGCTGGTGGTCAATAAGCGGGCGGGTGACCTGGTGCAGCCCGATCCGTCGGGCACGCCTGCGCTCGAAGACCTGATCAAAGCGTTCATCAGGCAGCGCGACGCCAAGCCGGGCGAGGCATTCCTGGGAGTAGTGCACCGTGTGGACCGTCCGGTGAGCGGCGCGGTGATCTTCGCCAAGACGAGCAAGGCCCTGGTACGCCTGAACGCCATGATCAAGGAGCGCCGGATCGAAAAGACCTACTGGGCGATCACCGAACGCGCCCCCGCGGAGAAGGCGGGACTGTTGGTGCACCATGTCGTGCGCAACGGCAAAAACAACACTTCGCGGGCGTACGACGCCCCGCAGAAAGAGAGCAAGGAAGCGCGTCTGAAGTACCGCCTGCTGGGTAGCAGCGACCGCTATCATTTGTTGGAAGTGGATCTGCTGACGGGCCGCCACCACCAGATCCGCGCCCAACTCGCCGCGATCGGCTGCCACATCAAGGGCGACCTGAAATACGGCGCGGCGCGGTCGAACCCCGACGGGGGCATCTGCCTGCACTCGCGGCGGGTGCGTTTCTCACATCCGGTCTGCCCGCCGGGCGAGCCGCCGCGCCAGGTGGATGTCGTGGCCCCGGTGCCTGCGGATACGCTATGGCGGTTCTTCGAGGAAAATTCATAACTTTGCACCGATGAAGACTTCGACCGCCTACCTGCCCGAGAACAAGCGCCGCGACCTGCAACGGATCGTGGAGATCGCCCGCACCGAGGTGCACGGGCTGGCGATGGTGATCCTGTACGGCAGCTACGCCCGGGGGACTTATGTGGATTACGACACCCGGATTGAATTCGGCCGCCGCACGTGGTTCATGAGCGACTACGATATTTTGCTGGTCGTCAGGAAAAAAGTCGATCCGGCTTTTGAATTTGCAACGGCCGACCGTATCGACAATATTTTTTCAAGAGGGCGCAACGAGGACTTTGACACTCCGTTGCAGGCAATCGTAATGGGAGTGCACGATCTTAACCGCAACATCGAGTTGGGCCGCCCGTTCCACACCGACATCAAGCGCGAAGGAGTGCTGCTGTGGGATTCGAAAGAGTGTAAACTCGCCCGGCGGCGCAAACTCAACTACGCCGAAACGGGAACGCTGGCGCAAGGCTATTTCGATGATAGTTTCAGCAAAGGCAACCGGTTTTTGCAAATGACAAAACTGGCGTACAACGAGGGGATGCATGATGCCGGAATGTATGTAAACGGATCATTTCAGTTGCATCAGGCCACCGAACATTTTTTTCACGCGGCATTGTTGGTTTCCACGCTGTACACCCCCAAACTCCAC
>JAVBNK010000086.1:0-4057 GCA_031551595.1 Rikenellaceae bacterium
CAAACAAAAAGAGGAAAAACTCGAAATATTCATCCCCAACGGCCCGCGCCTGGGCGACGTGGTGATCGAAGCGCACGGCGTGAGCAAGGCCTTCGGCGACAAGTTGCTGTATGAGAACCTGAATTTTACGTTGCCGCCCGCAGGCATCGTAGGCATCATCGGCCCCAACGGCACGGGCAAGACCACCCTTTTCCGCCTGATCATGGGCCTTGAAAAACCCTCGTCGGGCGAGTTCAAGGTGGGCGAAACGGTGAAACTGGCCTATGTGGACCAGCAGCATAAATCGATAGATCCTGAAAAGACTGTATATGAAGTGATTTCACAGAACAGCGACATCATTACTTTAGGTAATCGCAGCATCAATGCACGTGCTTATGTGGCCCGGTTCAATTTCTCGGGGGGCGACCAGGAGAAAAAATGCGGCATGTTGTCCGGCGGCGAGCGCAACCGCCTTCACCTGGCTATCGCGCTAAAGGAAGAAGGTAACGTATTACTTCTGGACGAGCCGACCAACGATATCGACGTCAATACGTTGCGTGCATTGGAAGAAGGTTTGGAGAACTTCGCCGGATGCGCCGTGGTGATCTCGCACGACCGCTGGTTCCTCGACCGTGTGGCCACCCACATCCTCTCGTTCGAGGGCGACTCGCAGGTGGTCTTCTTCGAGGGCGGTTACAGCGAGTACGAAGAGCATAAAAAACGCCTCGGCGACACCACGCCCCACCGTGTAAAGTATAAAAAATTAGTCGAGTAAAGCATTGCCGCCAACTTCGTGCATAAGTTTAACATACCGCAAATAACTCACTAATACAATGGCTGTTCAAAAACCATCCATACCCAAAGGGACCCGCGATTTTTCGCCCGCCGAGATGATCCGGCGCAACTACCTGTTCGACACGATCCGCGGCGTGTTCCACGACTACGGCTTCCTGCCGCTGGAAACCCCGGCGATGGAAAACCTCTCGACGCTGATGGGCAAATACGGAGAGGAAGGCGACAAACTATTGTTCAAGGTGCTCAATTCGGGCGATTTTATGGAAGGTATCGACCCCGCGGAGCACTCCCCTGCCGTCCTCGCAGCCAGGATTTGCGAGAAAGGGCTGCGGTATGACCTGACGGTACCGTTCGCACGATATGTGGTTCAGCACCAAAGCGATATCGTATTTCCATTCCGGCGCTACCAGATGCAGCCCGTATGGCGTGCCGACCGGCCGCAGAAGGGACGCTACCGTGAGTTCTACCAATGCGACGTGGACATCATCGGCAGCCGCAGCATTGTCAACGAAGCCGAACTGGTACAGATCGTCGAGGCGGTCTTCGGCAAGCTTGGTATTGCAGTAACACTTAAAGTAAATAACCGTAAAATACTGTATGCCATCGCCGAACTGATCGGCGCAGAGGATAAAGTGATCGACATTACGGTGGCCATCGACAAGCTGGACAAGATCGGGATGAACGCCGTGCGCGAAGAACTGGAAATGAAAGGCATCCCGGCCGAAGCATTCGAAAAACTTAAACCCATACTTGAGCTCAGCGGCAGCAACGAACAAAAAATCAATTCACTGAAATCCACGTTTTCGGCGTCTGAAATCGGCTGCAAAGGGATCGGGGAGATGGAAGCGATGCTGCGTTATGCTGCTGCGCTGGGCACGACGCTCGACGTGGAGATCGACCTGTCGCTGGCCCGCGGGCTGAATTACTACACCGGCGCGATCTTTGAGGTCAAAGCACGCGATTACGCCATCGGCAGCATCTGCGGAGGCGGGCGCTACGACGACCTGACCGGCATTTTCGGGCTTCCGGACACCTCCGGCGTGGGTATTTCGTTCGGCGCCGACCGCATCTATGATGTGATGGCGGCGCTCGACCTTTTCCCCGCCGATGCGGAGCTCTCCACCCGGCTGATCCTGCTCAATTTCGGCGGGGAGGAAGAGATCTGCTCCCTGAAAGTGCTGGCCGGCCTGCGCAAAAAAGGCATAGTTTGTGAGATCTACCCCGATGCGGCGAAGATGAAAAAGCAAATGGATTATGCCAACCGCCGCGCGATACCTTACGTGGCGATCATCGGCAGCGACGAAATGGCGAAAGGAGTGACGACACTTAAAAATATGGCGACCGGCCAGCAACAGACCCTGCCTTTCGACCAAATCGCCGGGGCCTTGCAATAAACCGCCTCGCCGCAGGGCCCTGGGGGCTGCGATTGCCTGTAGGCAATGCATATCCACGGCTCGCACCTATGGCGCGCCCCCGCAGCCGCAGGATGTAATTATGGATTATCGCCCTAAACGGCCGGGTGTTTAACCTTTGAAAAATAAAGAAAATGAGAAAATTACTATTCATCCTGTTAGCCGCCTGCCTGGCGGGGAGCGCTGCCGCCCAGATGCCGCAGCAGAGGCGGATGCAAAACATCGACCAGAAAGACCCCCGCCTCCAACTCGAAAAATTCGGGCAATTTTACACATACCTCATCGGGTCGTACGTCGACACGATCAACGTGCGCCAACTGACCGAAACGGCCATCAAACAGATGCTCGCCGAACTCGATCCCCACTCGGCCTACGTTACCCCGGAAGAGATGAAAGGCGTCGAAGAATCGTTCGCAGGGAGTTTCAGCGGCATCGGCGTAGAATTTAACGTACTGAATGACACGATCATCGTGGTGAACACCATCGTCGGGGGGCCTTCGGAGAAGGTCGGCGTACAGCCCAACGACCGCATCGTGACCATCGACGGCGTACCGGTGACAGGCCTGACGCGCGAGCAGGTACCCCCGAAACTGCGCGGCCCGAAAGGCAGTGCGGTGGAAATCGGCGTGGCGCGCCGTGGCGAACCGAACATTTTGTCGTTCCGCATCGTACGTGACGATATCCCGATCACAAGCGTCGACGCAACCTATAAACTCGATAAGGAAACCGGATACATCAAGGTCAACCGCTTCGCGAAAACCACCGTGACCGAGATGAACGAGGCGCTCGACAAGTTGGGCAAGATCAACGCCCTGGTGCTCGACCTGCGCGGCAATGGCGGCGGATTGCTCGACCAGGCTTTCGGCATGGCGTCGCTGTTCCTGCCCAAGGGTTCGGCGGTGGTGTCGACCGAAGGCAGGCTCGTACGCCCCGAATCTGTCGCCACCGAAAAAGACGGCCGTTTCACCAAAGGCAAACTGGTCGTGCTGATCGACGAAAGTTCGGCGTCGGCCAGCGAGATCGTTTCCGGCGCCATCCAGGATTGGGACCGGGGCCTGATCGTCGGTCGCCGCAGCTTCGGCAAAGGATTGGTGCAAAGGCAATTTCCCCTGATCGACGGCTCGGCCGTGCGCATCACCGTGGCGCGTTACCACACCCCGACCGGGCGTGTCATCCAACGCCCCTTCGAGATGGGCCATAAGGATGAGTATTACGCCTCGCACATGGACCGCCTCGACCAGCGCGGCCTGGACACGATCCCCGGCATCGACTCGCTGCGTTATAAAACGCTGCGCAAAGGGCGTACCGTGTACGGCGGCGGCGGCATCTATCCGGACGTGTATGTGGCTTTGGACACGACGGGCTACTCGCTCTACGGGTCGCAACTGACGCGCCGCGGGGTCATCAATGAATTCATCACCGATTACCTCGACACCCACCGTGCGTCGATCGAATCGCAGTATAAAACGTATGAAGATTTTGCCGCGAGGTTCGTCGTGGGCGACGAGATATTCAGGCAACTCTCGGCGCTGGGCGAAAAACAGGGCGTACCCCTCGACCAGGAAGGCCTCGATGCCGCCCGTGCGAGGCTGTCGATCTACCTCAAGGCGCTGATCTCCCAGCGGATATGGACGACGAACGAATTCTACCGCACCACGGGCACGATAGACAACGCCATCGAAAAGGCGCGCGAGGTGCTGGGCGACTGGAATAAATATGCATCCGGACTGAACTAAGCATCCGGACGGACGTTTTTCGGGGGAGGGAAAGATCATTTTCCCTCCCCCGAATGCTTTAAGTCTGAAAGTTTTCTTATATTTGTTGCAACCCACACACTTAGCAACCCAAAACAGCAGACTATGACAGATTTC
>JAVBNK010000039.1:0-20033 GCA_031551595.1 Rikenellaceae bacterium
GAAATAGCGGGGAGGGAAATGAACGCCGGCGATAAGGACGGTCAGGGTTCCCGGCAGATCGACCAGATCATCGAGCTGGTGCATCAGGCCGGGAAAATGGACCGCCAGGCCGGTGCAAAGAAACTGGTCGTCGCCCTGGAAAAGAAAAAATCCGCACAAAAGGCCAGGAGGCTTTATCTGGCGGCGGGAAGCGTGGCGGCGGCCGCCGTACTGTATTTCGTATCGACGATATCGGTCGCCCCGCAGTTCAATGTGCCGGAAGAGGCTCCCGCGTCGGGCCTGGCCGAAGTGGCTATCCCGACCATTTACACGTACGAGGAAGATTCGGTCCTGTTTTCCGATGCACTCGACCTGAAAGGCCAGGATTCGTACATGGCGGTGGACGAGATCCGGCCGGCGGCGGGCGACGAAGAACCTTCCGCCTCCGAAGCCCCGCAAAAGCAGAGATACAGTAAGATCGTCATCCCCCGGGGATATATTTACAAGGTGGAATTGCCCGACGGGACGAAGATCACCCTGAATGCCGGCAGCGAATTGACCTATCCCGCGAAATTCCAGGACGCAACGCGTGAGGTGGAATTCAAAGGCGAAGGATTCTTTGAAGTGGCCAAGGCGAAAGAGCCGTTTATCATCCGGTCGGAAGACACCCGGGTAAGGGTCTACGGCACCACATTTAACTTCCTGTACAGCAAAGCGCTCGCACTGTCCGAAGTCGTCCTGCTGGAAGGAAGGGTGGGGATGAGCGTGAACGACCTGGAATTAATGATCTCCCCCGGAGAGCGCATACACCACATGATCGGCGAGGATATGCTGAGCGTGAGCAAAGTCGATCCGTCGGCCTATATCAGCTGGCTGGGTTCGACCTTCCGGTACAATGACGCCTCTCTGGAACGCATCGCTTACGACCTTTCCTGCTGGTACGGGGTAACGATCTCCCTGGCCCCGGAAGTGAAAGAACAGATTTACACCATGGAATTTGATAAATCGGCGCCCATCGAACGGATCATGCAGGGATTAATGCTGATCTCGGGCAATACGATCACGAAGAAAGGAGGAGTGTATATGGTTTATTAATACGATGCTTAAAAAAGAGAATCTTCCGAAGAAGACCCTCTTTCCCTGATAATACAGTTTGGGCTCGATTTCTCAGGTCAACAGCCCTTCGGACGTAAAGAGTCCTTTACACCTAAACTGATTTTACAAATCTACGAAAAAAGAAACCATTTATGATAACTAATATAAACAAACTGGCCGTTTGTTTTTTCTTGTCGCTGGTGGTGGCCATTGGTTTTCCCCTTCAATCCCCGGCCCAGCAATCGGAAAAGAAGGTAACGCTGAATATGGCCCAGAAACCGATGGCCACTATCCTTACCGAGATCAAGAAACAGACGGGAATGGATTATGGCTTCAAAAGCGGTAAACGAGAGAATACGAACGAAACTTTTACGCTCAATGTCAAGCAGGCAAGCGTGGAAGCGGCGCTGAACGCCATGTTCAAGGATTCGGACTGGACGTACCAGATCGTGGAGAACCTGATCCTGATCAGCCGCAAATCGAATACGAGCGCGAGCAGCGGGAATGAATTGGCGCGGATCACGGGACGTATCACCGACCCGGACGGCAATCCTATCCCCGGAGCTACCGTGATCGTGGCCAACACCAATCGCGGTGCGGTTTCCGACGGCAAAGGTATGTATGAATTGATGGCTTATCCGGATGACCTCATCCAGGTGTCTTTTATCGGTTATAAGACGGAAGTGGTCCAGGTACGGGGCCGCTCCAAGGTGGACGTGAGCATCGAGATGCTGGCGGAGAACGTAGAAGAGGTTACCGTGGTGGCTTTCGGCACGCAGAAAAAGGAAAGCGTCGTATCGGCCATTACGACCGTGCGGCCGATGGACCTGAAAACTTCCAGCAGCGACCTGACCACCAGCCTGGCCGGACGCGTGGCCGGGATTATCGGCTGGCAGACCGGCGGTTTGCCGGCAGCGCTGACCGATGGTGAAATGAATACCAAATTTTATATCCGCGGCGTCACCTCTTTCCAGCAGGATGCGAATGTCAATCCCCTGATCCTGATCGACGGGGTGGAATCGTCCAGGCTGGACCTGTCCCGTATCGCACCGGAGGACATGGAATCCTTCAGCGTGCTGAAGGACGCTTCGGCGACGGCCATGTACGGAGCCCGCGGGGCGAACGGCGTCATCCTGGTGACGACCAAGAAAGGGAAAGAAGGCAGCGTATATACTACGGCGCGTTATGAATACATCATGTCTGCGCCGACCAAAGAGATCGAAGTGGTCGACCCGATCACTTACATGCGGATGTACAACCAGGCGTTGCTCACCCGTAACCCCCAGGTGACCCCGAAATACAGCGTCGAGGATATCAACCGCAGGCTTTCGGGCAAATATCCGAACTGGCTGTACCCGATGAACGACTGGTACGACATGATGCTCAAAGACGTTACCACCAACCAGCACATGGGGGTGAACGTCCGCGGCGGCTCGAAGGTCCTGCAATATTACGCTTCGCTGAACTATAACCAGGACATGGGTAACCTGAAAACCGACCGGTTGAACCAATTCAACATCAACCTCAAGAATAACCAGACTACCTTCCGGACCAACCTGACCATTAACCTCAAATCGGGGATCCAGCTGTTGCTCAATTCCTCTACGTCCTACGATAAATACCATGGTCCGCTGGTCAGCCCCAGCGGGGTATACGGGATGGCCTTCTCGGCTTCGCCCGTGGATTTCGCCGCGCTTTATCCGGCGGACGACACCTACAACTGGCCGCACCTGCGGTTCGGTTCCACGGACGGCATGCAAACCAACCCCTATATGCAGCTGCACCAGGGATACTCGGAAAGGATCCGTTATTCGGCCACCAATAAAGCCGAGTATATCCAGAACCTCACGCAGTGGATCAAAGGGCTCGAATTCAGGGCCAGCATCGCTTTCAGCCAATCGGGTTACAACTCGACGATATTCAAAACCACGCCGTTCCTGTATACCCTGGCGGACTATGACGACGAAACCGGCACACACACCCTGCGGGCGTTGAACGCGTCCGAGGCCAAAAGGACACTGGACCTCGGTCCCAAACAAAGCACGTCCCAAACCCAGGTCGTGTACGAAGGCCGGTTAATGCATACGGCAGCCTGGGATAAACATGCCACGTCGCTCATGGGGATATTCCAGATGATGGAATCGAATTCCAACCCGGTGAACTCCGTGATGGACGGAATGCCCCACCGTAACATGACCTTCTCGATGCGCGGAACCTATGGATTCAACGACAAGTATTTTGCCGAAGCAAGTTTCGGATATAACGGATCGGAGCGTTTCGCCGCCAATAACCGTTGGGGCTTTTTCCCTGCCGGAGGGGTCGCATGGGTGATATCGAAAGAGAACTTCATGCAGTCGACTTCGAATTTCCTCCCGCTCCTGAAACTTAGGGCGTCTTACGGTAAAGTGGGTAATGACGGTATCATCAAGGAGCCGCGTTTCGTATATCTGCCGAGAATCATCAAGGATGGGACTTACCGGGATCCGGAACCTTTTACCACGGATATCACCCAATACCATATTTATAACTACCCGAACACGGGGATCCAATGGGAGATCGCGGAAACCGTGAACTTCGGCCTGGAAGTCCAGATGCTCAGGGGAATATTCGAATTTACCCTGGATGCGTTCCAGGAGACCCGCCATAACATTCTGGGCACCCGTAATATCATTCCCTCTCCCACGGGTATCGAATACGCCCCGCTGGACAATATCGGTAAAGCACGCAGCCGCGGTATCGATTTCGCAGGCAAATACCAACATGCTTTCTCGAATGACTTCTGGATTATCCTGAACGGAACGGTGACTTACAGCAAAGCCATCTACCAGGAGATCGAAGAGGCGATTGACAAGCCGTGGTACCAAAGGATGAAAGGCCAGGAACTGTCGCAGGCGATCGGCTACATCGCCGAAGGTTTGTTCCGCGACCAGGCCGAGATCGACAACTCCCCCACGCAGAGCGGCAACGTGATGCCGGGCGATATCCGCTACCGCGACCTGAACGGTGACGGTGTGATCGACGTGGAAGACGTTACCTATATCGGGTATCCCACCACCCCGCGCCTGATCTATGGTTTCTACGGCATGGTGAACTATAAGAACGTCGAGTTCAACTTCGCCTTCCAGGGCAGCGGACAGCGTTCGTTCTTCATCAATGCCTCAAGTATATCTCCGTTTACCCAGGACCGGGCCATGCTCAAATCCATTTACGAAAGCCACTGGTCGGAGGATAACATGACCGATACCCCGTTCTGGCCCCGTTTGTCCACCTACAATATCACCGAGCACAACCCGGAAGAAGGCGGCGGCGGCGGTACGGAAATGCGGAGGAGCACCTATTTCATGCGTTCATGCAGCTTCCTGCGCTGCACCTCGCTGGAATTGGCCTACAATATGCCTAAGAAGCTGATGACCAAATGGAAATTGCAGGGTGTTAAATTCTACACCCGGGTCAACAACCCGTTCCTGATCACGAACTTTAAAGAGTGGGACGTGGAATTGGGTGAAAGCGCCTTCGCCTACCCGATCCAAAGGACTTTCTCGTTCGGCGTGAACCTGAGCTTCTAATTTTAAAGTGAATCTCATTATGAAAATGAAAAAAATACTGCCGGTTTTTGCGGCGTTGACCATAGGCCTCTCGGGATGCAACTATCTGGATATGGTGCCCGAGAAAGACATCGAGACGATCGAAACGATCTTCGAGAAGAGGGAGCAGGCCGAAGCGTGGTTTAAAAGTTGCCATACCTATTTGCAGAGCCAGTTGGCCTCGGTGATCATGGACCCTGCTTATGCGGGGGCGGATGAAGTCGTTTCCAACGATTACCTCCGGAAGACCTATCCTATATCGAACGTCTATTGCTGGGACGGTTTATTCATCGGCGACGGTTTGCAGAACGTGCAGCATCCGTACGGCGATATATGGCAGACCTCGCAATTCTACACCGCAATCTGCTACTGCAATGTCTTCCTGGAGCAGATCTCGAAAGTGTACAATATGCAGGATTCGGAAAGGAATCTGTGGATTGCGGAGATGAAAGCCCTCAAGGCGCATTACTATTTTGAATTGATGCGCCGCTACGGCCCGATCATCCTGGTCGATAAGAACGGCGATCCCAACGCCTCGATCGAGGAGATGAAACTTCCCCGCAGGCAGATCGACGATTGTGTGGAAGCTATCGTTACGTTGCTCGACGAGGCCATGGAAGTGCTGCCTCCGTTCGCTCAGAAAGAGATCTCCCGCAGGGGCTATTACAGCCTGGAAGCTGCCGCGGCGTTGAAGGCCCAAACCCTGTTCTATGCCGCTTCCCCCCTCTTTAACAACCCGAACCAGATGTTTGCCGACTTCAAGGACAAGGACGGCCAGCCGTATTTTCCCGCCTATGATAAGACGAAATGGAAAGTAGCTGCCGAGGCTATTGACGAAGCGATCCGGCTTTGCGAAACGAATGGCAAAAGACTGCGCGCGGGTAACACTGGTGGCGTTTCCCAACTGATCAATGTGATGAGGGACATCCAAATGTCCGTGTTGGCCCAGAACTTCGAAAATAGCGAGGCCGTATTCATGCTGCGTCCCACGACCGTCGCTTACCACCTCTGGCACCGCTGGACCCTTCCTTCGATCGGTTCGGCAAATGCTACGACTCCTTTAGTCTATCATTACAACAGCAACTTTACATCTACGATCGGGGCCAGCCTGAAGATGGTGGAAATGTATTACACCGACAACGGCCTGCCTATCGCTTATGACAAGACGTGGGATTACACCGCACGCTACACGCTCGGCAAGGAAACGAACCCCCTGTATAAGCAGGTAGTGATGATGGATGGAGACTATATCTCCCCGGCGATCGATGCCTCCAAGGATAAAGGGGTATTGAACCTCCACCTTCGCCGGGAGCCGCGGTTCTATGCGCACATCGCCGCCGACCGTTGTTACTTCTGGCGCGGTGGCGGCTCGAGCAGTACGCCTTCGCTATATAGCTACGGTAAGCTTCTGAGGCCCTATTACGGCGAAGAATTCGGTTCCCCGTACAAGGCTATCTCCGACCAGGTGAAGCAGAATATTTCGGGTTATTACATCAAGAAAGGTTCGTATTCGTCTGTAACCGCCCAGGAATATGGGACGGTGGAAGGTCGCGAGGAAGGTTTTGTGATGATGCGCCTGGCCGAGCTTTACCTGATGTCGGCCGAGGCATGGAACGAATTTGAAGGTCCGAACGGAGAGCACAGGGCCCAGATCTTCGGCAACCTGAACAAAATCCGTGCGCGTGCGGGTATTCCGGATGTGGAAACCTCATGGCGCGACTTTTCGACGGCTCCGACCATGGTTGATAACCAGGCGGGTATGCGGTATATCATTCACGAGGAGTGGAACACCGAATTCGCTTTCGAAGGACGCCGTTTCTGGAACCTCCGCCGCTGGCTGACGGCTGCCGAGGAGTTGAACCAACCGATTTTCGGCTGGAACATCATGGGTACGACGACCGAAGCGTTCTACAACTCCTACAACGGCCCGCAGGTCGTTTGGTCGAAACGTAGATTTGTCGCTCCGAGGGATTACCTGTTCCCCATCAACAGCGAAGAGGTCATGGTTTCGGGGTGCGGCCAGAATCCGAAGTGGTAATTAATGATAAAGATGAACAGTACAATGAAAAAGCTCATATTCACACTATTGATATCCAGCGCCATTTTTTGCGGCTGCCAGGATGATCCCGAGGTTTTCGGTGTTACGCCGACATTGGACAATATCACCGAGATCAAACCGATCTCCGGTGGCGCCGTGATGCACTACACGCTGCCTGCCAATGAAGACGTGATGGCTATCCGGGTGCGTTACACCAACAGCCGGGGCAAGGAGGTCGTACGCACGGGAAGTTACGCCTGCGATACGCTTGTATTGTATGGCTTCGATGAGGCGAGGACAGGGGTGGAGGCCCTTGTGACGCTGTGCGACCGTCGTAAAATCGAATCGGAACCGGTAAAAGTCAGGTTCAACACCCTCGATTCCGGCCCGATCGCATTCTTCAAAGACCTGGAGGTACATCCCGACTGGAATGGATTCAGGATGTCCTATAACATTCCCGACGGAGCCCGGGGGCTGATGCACGTGTATTACCTGGGGAAAAGCCCGATTACACAGGAGATAGATACCTTGCGTTTGGCCACTTATGCATTCTCCGGCGGAAGAGGCGAGCAGCGGTTCGAGTTGAAAAACACGACGGTGACCGAAGCTACGGTGATCATCCGTACCGAGGACTTCGGGGGCTATATGGTACGCGAAGTGAAATATCCCGACGTGGGGATTTTCCGTCCCGACAAGATGACCATCACGCCGGAAAGATTCTTTTACAGCAACGTGCTGCAGGTGGCGGAAAGCGCCAACAACAACGCCGATGTGATAGCTTCGAAGTTGGGGAAAGCCTATCTGTTCGACGGCGATACGAAAGGAGCCGTGAACTTCCCCGCAGAAGACGGCGTGTACAAAACCTTCATTGCCGGACCGAATATTATCAACAGCAGGCTGCCGTTCATTATAGACCTGGGCGAGGCCAAACAAATCGCGCAGGTGAAACTGTATGCAATGCTGAGGATCAAAGGCATGAACTGGACGACAAGCGCCCGGTTGGGTACTTTGTTCATGCAGACCTATATGAACAGGCTGCCTTCCGAGGTATCCATTTATGGTTCGGAGACCAGGCCCAGTGAATACAACGCATGGACGGGCGCCAATAAGCTCGGCGAATATAAAGACCCCGTGCAGGAATCTGCGCCCACCGGGTACGGAGGTGCGACTTTGGAGGATTACTATGCGGAATGCTGGGCGCAGAGGTGCGCGCAGAACGATGCGAATTATCCTGAATACGTATCGTTGGAGACTATCAATAAAGCAGATCCTTGCGTGATGACGGTTTATGCTCCCACTTCGGCGCCGAAATACCGCTATCTGGTGATCATGGTCGACCGGCTTTTCCCGACACGGTGGAGCCACCAGGACCAGAACCTGAATCAGTATGTCACATTTCACGAATTGGAAGTTTACGCTAAATAGTACCCCGCTATGACTGGAAAGAATTTTATATGGATATTTCTCTCGCTTTTCATTTTCGCAGGATGCGAGAGCCTGGAGGATACTTATAAGGAGCGGGCCGGCGACGGCCAGATCCGTTACCTCGGCAAATGCAAAGATTTGGTCGTTAAGCCCGGCTGGCACAGCCTGAATGTGACATGGACCAATAATCCCGATCCGATGATCGCGAAACTCAGGCTTACATGGACGCTCAATGAAGACCGCAACGAGGTCATCCTCGATCCGGGTGTGACGAGCTACAAGATCCCCAACCTGAGCCAGGACGCAAGCTATGAGGTTTCGATCTGCTCGCTCGGCCAGGATGAAGCTACGGAGTTCTCTTTGCCGACGACGACCAACATGCGTCCGTACACGAATACCCACGAAGTGGTGCTGAGTTTCCCTACGTTGGTTTCCAAATACTTTTTTGTCGACGACGCTAAACAGTTGGTACTTTTCTTTTCGAACTGGTCCAATAATGTGACGGAGGCGCGCCTGAAATATACCAAAGCCGATGGAAGCGCAGGTGTTTTGGATGTGACTTCGGCATTGATCTCGTCGAATAAATATTATCTGTTGCCGGACCAGATTAAACCGGGGGAATCGGTCATTCTGGAACGGAAAGGATACCTGACTACTGAGCACGACGAGGTCGTCACCCTGGAGCCGGTTACATTCTCCACGACAAAGACATTCTCGACCGATTTCAAAGCATTGTTGCTGAGAAAATATGGTAAAGATGTCACGCAACTTACCGATGCGTTCCTGAACACTATCGAAGAGTTGGAGATTGATTATTCCATGAATACGCTCGAGGATATCCTGTATCTGCCGAACCTGCAGAAACTGGTGCTGGGTAAAAATCGCTATCTGTATGATAGTTACCTGACTGCTGGCAGTGCGTTTCTGACCGACAGCAAGATCCTCGGGGACATGGCCCGGAGCAAATTCGTCCTGAACATCGCCCATCAGTTGAACGGTATGACGGTGGATCGCTACAACTTGTTCTTCTTCCCCACCGATACCCCTACGACGATTCCGTACATGACGGAGAAGGGGAATGCAGCTTTCCCAGAAGACATCACCTTTATGGATAAAACCGGTTGGACGTATGATTTTATTTCGGAGGGCGATCGTGCGGACAACAACTCGATGACCTCTCTGGGCAGATTGTTTGACGGGGACCTCACGACTAACTGGCAACCGCAAAACCTCCAATACTGGCGCTCTCACGAAATTATCGTGGAGATGAACGGAATGAAAACGTTGGAGGGAGTCTGCGTATCGCAAATGAGGCTCGCCCCCAGCAGCTCGGACCTGGGATATTTCCCGATTATGGTCAAGATCCATGTTTCCAATGATGGAAATACCTGGACGTCTGCGACATGGGTGGATGAAAATCCCCTGGGCGCTACGGGTGGCGAGCACACGATAATCCGTTTTAAAGCCCCCACGACGGCCGCATTGGTGAAGCTTACCATTAACGACCGCTATACCTACAATTACTCGACACGCGCAGCGGAAATCAGGTTCTTCTAAATCGTGTTCTGCACTCCATGGAATGGGTGAGGCTCAGCCTCACCCATTCTTTTTTCCGCTCCTGCCACAGGGTTGCAAACCGTCCGCAGCCTGCAAAAAATCCGTAACCGCCCCCCTAAACTCGCCCTGAAATTTGCCATGTTCCCATTTTTTTCGCAACTTGCATCGATTTCGGTGAAAATCGCTGCATTTATGGGCATTATTTAGTCGAAATGATTATTGTCACGCAATTTTTTTCTTCTGAATCCGCTCTGTAATAAGGGCAGGCGCCGGGTGAATATTTTTTCATATACGGGGTATTTGGGCCCTGCGAAAATACAAGGGACGGAATGTGCGACAAGGACGGTTTAACGTATTTTTACGAGTCATTCCGGGCCGTGTGCACGGCTTGGACAGGCGGCGGACGTTACTCATGAGGGAGGTTTCAATATTGTCAGAGCCCAGATGTTATCTGTCATGAAGAAAACATTGAATGAGCAGGGAGGCAGGGTACTGCTGGAACAGTTCAACCGGCGTGACACGTTGGCCTTTGCCGAGGTGTATACGGCGTTTTTCGTAGAACTGCACGCCTATGCGCTCAGCCTTTACGGCAAGACGGATATCGTTCCGGAAGATGTCGTCCAGGATGCATTCATCTATCTCTGGGAACGGAAAAAGGTCACGTTCGACACCCTGTCCAAGATCAAGTCCTTCCTGTTCGTGGTCATTAAGCACAAGTATTATAATTACCTGAACCATCTGGGGGTGATCCGTAAATATGAAAAGGCCGTCGAATATGAGAACGGTTTTACCGACCCCTTGCCGAGCAGCGAATTGTTCACATCCATTATGGAGCAGGTCGAGCGGATCCCCGGGACCGGCGGCCAGGTACTGAAACTTTATCTGGATGGCTACGAAGCGGAAGATATCGCACAGGAAATGCAGATCAACGTACAATCCGTCTATAATATAAAGTCGGTGGCCATCAAAAAATTGAAGCGATTGATCTTCGGCCCTGAAAAAGAATGAACGAAGGTCGCCGGAGTAGCTCCGTGATTCCCCTCCCCTGACGGCAGGGGCGCTATTGAAGAACGCCGCCCTGTGTGAGGGCGGCGTTCGCGCAATCAGTCCGGGAAACCGGCATGCATTCCGGATGTGGTGAGCCAAATCCGGAATACACGTTATTTTTACATCATTCCCATGCCGCCGCCCATGGGGGCTGCGGGCATCGGGTTATCCTCTTTCTTCTCGGAGAGTACGCACTCGGTGGTCAGGAACATCGAAGCGATCGACGCGGCGTTTTCCAGCGCCACGCGGGCCACTTTGGTCGGGTCGATGATGCCTGCCTTGTGGAGGTCTTCGAACTTGTCCGCACGGGCGTTGTAACCGAACGCGCCTTTGCCTTCCTTCACCTTGTTGACCACTACGGAGCCTTCGCCGCCGGCATTGGCCACGATCTGGCGCAGGGGTTCCTCGATGGCGCGTTTGACAATCTGGATACCGGTGTTCTCGTCGTCGTTGGCGCCTTTGAGGCCTTCGACGGCGGCGATGGCGCGGATGTAGGCCACGCCGCCGCCCGGGATGATCCCCTCCTCGACGGCGGCACGCGTAGCGGCCAGCGCGTCGTCCACACGGTCCTTCTTCTCCTTCATCTCGACCTCGGTCGCGGCGCCCACATAGAGCACGGCCACGCCGCCGGCGAGTTTGGCCAGGCGCTCGGCAAGTTTTTCCTTGTCATAGTCCGACGTGGAGAGTTCCATCGCCTTGCGGATCTGCCCTACGCGGGCGTCGATAGCCTCTTTTTTGCCGTTGCCGTTGACGATGGTGGTATTTTCCTTGGTGATGACCACTTTTTCGGCCACGCCCAGCATTTCGATCTTCACCTGCTCCATTTTCAGGCCGCGGTCTTCGGAGATCACCTGGCCGCCGGTGAGGACGGCGATGTCTTCGAGCATTTCCTTGCGGCGGTCGCCGAAGCCGGGGGCTTTCACGGCGGCCACTTTCAACGTGCCGCGCAGTTTGTTGACCACCAGTGCGGTGAGGGCCTCGCCGTCGACATCCTCGGCAATGACGACCATCGACCGTCCCTGCTGCGCGACGGGTTCCAGCACGCCCATCAGCTCCTTCATCGTGCTGATCTTCTTGTCGGTGATCAGGATGTAGGGTTTTTCCATGACGGCTTCCATTTTCTCGCTGTCGGTCATGAAGTAGGCCGACACATAGCCGCGGTCGAACTGCATACCTTCCACGACTTCCACCGTGGTTTCGGTCCCTTTGGCCTCTTCGACCGTGATCACGCCCTCTTCGCTCACCTTGCCCATCGCCTCGGCGATCAGCGCACCGATCGTCGCGTCGTTATTGGCCGAGATCGTAGCCACCTGCTCGATCTTCCTGATGTCCTTGCCGACGGTCTGGCTCTGCTTTTTGAGGTCCTCGACCACGGCGACGACCGCTTTGTCGATGCCGCGTTTGAGGTCCATCGGGTTGGCGCCCGCGGTGACGTTCTTCATCCCCACGCCGATGATCGACTGGGCGAGCACCGTGGCGGTGGTGGTGCCGTCGCCGGCGTCGTCGGCCGTTTTCGAGGCCACTTCCTTGACCATCTGTGCGCCCATGTTGGCGAACCCGTCTTCCAACTCTATCTCCTTGGCCACGGTCACACCGTCCTTGGTGATCTGGGGCGCACCGAATTTCTTGTCGATGATGACGTTGCGGCCTTTGGGGCCAAGGGTGACTTTGACTGCGTTTGCCAGGGCATCCACCCCTTCGCGGAGCAGTTCGCGGGCTTCGGTGCCGTATTTTATCTCTTTTGCCATTGGTATAAATTTTTTTGTTGTTTTATAAAACTTCGCTTGTGTGCGGAACGCGCCGGTTTTGTGTTATCGTCCGACGCTCAAACCGTAGCATACCGGCAGTATGCGGGGATATGACACGGGGGAGGGCGGTACAAAAAACGGTGCGTTACGGACGCAACTAAATGATTGCGAGGATATCGCTCTGCTTCATGATCAGGTAATCGGTGCCCTCGACGTGCACTTCGGTGCCTGCGTATTTGCCATAAAGCACCGTATCGCCGGCCTTCACTTCCATCTTTACTTCCGAGGTGCCCGGGCCCACGGCGATCACTTTGCCCGCGAGCGGTTTTTCTTTGGCGGTGTCGGGAATGTACAAGCCTCCGGCAGTCTTCTCTTCGGCCGGGTTGGGCTGAATCAAAACTCTGTCTGACAATGGTTTGATCTTCATAACATGTGGTATTTAAAGGTTTTTGAAGTTTTGGTTGGTGTCGATGATTTTACACATAATATGCCAAACGGGATTTGGCATTTTTTCATGCCAAACCGCCCGCCATCGACTGACAGATTGTCACCGGACTACCGTTTCGAACGGATTTTTGTCGTCATTTTCTTACCTGCTTTGGCGGGTTTGGACGCAACGATGGGCTCGGTCTTGCGGCCGCCTTTCTTCTTGCCGTCCTTCTCCCAGTTGCCGGGCAGCGCGGCCTCGAAGGCCGCCCAGTCGAATCCGAACGGCGAGCGTTGTTCCGTGCCGGGCTTTTCGGGGGCAGGTTCGGCCTGGGGTTGTGGTGCAGGCTTGGCCGTCACGGGCTTAGCCGCCGCCGCACGCTTCGGCTTAGGCTCCCTGAAAAATTCCGAAGCATCATCCCGCTGGGGTTCTTTATAAAATTCCGGGGCACTCTCGCGTTTCGGCCTGGACTCCTTATGGAATTCCGGCGCATCTTCGCGTGATTCCCTGCGCTTATAGGGGCGTTTTTCTTCCGTCCGTTCATTGCGGGCGGGCTTCTCATAGCGGGATTCCGTGCGTGCGGGCATATCCCTGGCCGGCGCTCTTTTTTCGCGGCGGGGTTTTTCTTCGGTGTTCGCGGCGCCCTCGTCTTTGGCCAGCCCGGCCAGCGGGCGGTCGCCCTTGCGGATCGCGTTCAGGCGGCGGATGACCTGCTCGGCCTCGGCGAACGGCACCGACACGAACGTGTAGCTGTCCATCACCTTCAGGTCGTCGATATTGCTGTCTTTCAGGCCGCATTCACGCTTGAGCAACGCCACCATCTTGCGGGGGTCGTAGCCGTCCATGCGCCCGATCGAGATGAAGATGCGTGCCGTGCCCCGGCGGTCGACGTTGATCGAACGGATCTCGGGGTAGTTGGTTTCCGAAAGCTCGTTGCGGAAGGCCAGCCTCAGCAGCGCGCCCATCGCCACCGGCGCGGGATGCCCGGCCAGCAGCTCCGAGGCCATGTCGGTGTATTCTTCGTAATTGCCGTTGTCGATGATCTCATTCAGGTCGGCCTTGATGCGCGCGCGTTTGTTGGCCACCACGTCCTGGGCCGTGGGCAGCGTCGCCTTGGCGATATCGACCTTGATGTCGCGTTTCAGGAAGCCAAAGCCGCGCAATTCCGAGGGCGAAATGAAGGTGATTGCCGTGCCCTGTCGTCCGGCGCGTCCCGTGCGGCCGATGCGGTGGACGTAGCTCTCCGAGTCCTGCGGCAGCGAGTAGTTGATCACGTGCGAGAGGTTGTTGATGTCGATCCCGCGGGCGGCCACGTCCGTAGCCACCAGGATGTTCGCCTGCTTGCGTTTGAATTTGCGCAGGATTTTTTCGCGCTGGGCCTGCGACACGTCGCCGTGCAGCCCCTCGGCCGCATAGCCGCGCTCCAGCAGGCGGTTGACCATCTCGTCCACACCCACTTTCGTGCGGCTGAACACGATGCCGTAGAACTCCGGCTCGACGTCGATGATGCGGGTCAGCGCATCGAATTTGTCGCCCTCGCGCACCTCGAAATAGATCTGGTCCGTCAAATCGGCGGTCATCTGCGGCGACTCGACCCGCAGGATCTCCACGTCGTGCATATACTTCTTCGACAAATCGACGATGCGCTGCGGCATCGTGGCCGAGAAGAGCAATACGCGGCGGCGTTCGTCGATCGAGGCCATGATCTCCTCGACATCCTCGATGAAACCCATGTTGAGCATCTCGTCCGCCTCGTCCAGGATCAGGTATTGCGCGGCCGAAAGGTCGAGCGTGCCGCGGCGGATGTGGTCGAGGATACGCCCCGGCGTACCGACGACGATATCTATACCTTTTTTGAGGCGGCGCAGCTGTTCGCTCATCGCCGCCCCGCCATAGATCGGCGCGATCGACAGTTTGCGGCTGTTGAACGACAGCAGTTCCTCGGTCACCTGCAACGCCAGCTCGCGCGTCGGGGTGAGGATCAGCGCCTGGACCGCGCCCTCCTTCGAGGGTTTCAGCCGTTCCAGTACCGGCAACCCGAAGGCTGCGGTCTTGCCGGTGCCGGTCTGCGCCTGGGCGATGATGTCGTGCCCGCCGGCCAGCAGCACCGGTATCGTGAGGCGTTGTATCGGTGAGGGCGTTTCGAAACCTTTGGCCTCGATGGCCTGGAGCATCTGCTCCGACAGGCCTAACGCCCTGAATTCTTCTAAATGGCTCATTTTTCTAATTTTTTCGGTTTTGCGGCTCGGGAACGACGGTTCCGGACCGCGAAACCGGGCATCTCATTTTATGAAATGCAAATACATATAAATACAAAAAAGGAGGGCTTGGAATACTCCTGCCCTCCGATGGGTGGCTGATGGGGTTCGAACCCACGACCTTCGGAACCACAATCCGACGTTCTAACCAGCTGAACTACAGCCACCGTCTATGCTTTCAACCTCCCGGCTTCGGGCGGTTCGGCCTGCAAATGTAATATTTTTTTGTAAAACAGCAAAAACAGACCGGTTCTTTATCATCTTTCAAGGGGTAAATGCCCCGCCGTTTAGGGCGGTACCCCCATAACCACGTCCTGAGGGGAGGACACCGAAGATGCAGACTACGTGCCCGAGGGCAATCGCAGCCTTGCGGATACCTCGCAGTTTTGCGGCGGGGCGGGTGATTTTCCCGAAAGCCGAAGAGAAGGTGCGGGACGCCCGACCGGCGATGCACGGATTCGTGCGTGCCCATACGCCCTGCGGGTTACAACACCAGCCGGGAAACTTTTTTGGAGATGACGATGCGTTCGCGGTTCAGGGCGGCGATACGGAAAGTGATATCGCTCAGGGCTTCATCGGAGAGCGACTCGTCCCGTAGCTGCGCTTTGAGTTGATTGATGATCAGGTCGATGGCCTTCGACTTGTAGAGGATCACCGCACGGGGCACGGCTTCCGAGAGGCGGTCCTCCTCGGTGTCGACGGCGATATCGTGCTTTTTCCACATCTTGCTGGCGATGTAGTTCGAGTCGGCCGTCAGGATATCCACCGCGGCGTTGGCGGCGGCGGGATCGGGGTGGTTGATGAAGCGGTGCATCCCTTCGGGGCCGACCGGGCCCTCGGCATAAAGTTCCAGGTAGGTCGTGTAGAGCGCCTGGTAACGCGCATCGCGAAACGAGATGCCGTTGTTCTGCAAATCCGTGATGATCACCTCGGCTACGTTCAGCGATACGATCGTGCGGCCTTCCTTGAAGTCGAAATTGCGGTCGCCGTAGCGCAGCAGGTATTTGATCAACTCCTTTTCGATTTCCTCGATGCTGCTGCCGGCGGTGACGGCGCGCAGGGGTTGTGCGGCCTGTTCCTGCTGGCGCTGGACGGCCTGCTGGTTGCGGATGAACTCGGTGGTCTGGGCGTCGCCGCGGTAGGAAAGGCGTTTGCGGGCCACCTCTGAGGTCAGCAGCGCATCGTCGACCTCCATCTGCCGTGCGCACTCCTTGATATAGACCGACCGGATCACCGGATCGGGAATCTCGGCGATCGACTGTACGATATCATTAATAAGCGCGGCCTTTTTCAGCGGGTCGCCCTGCGAATCGGCCAGCAGCACGCGGGTCTTGAAGGATAAAAAATCCTCCTCGCGGGCGCGTATATATTCTTTGAGCTCCGAAGCGGAGTGTGCGCGTGCGAACGAGTCGGGGTCTTCGCCTTCGGGCAGCAGCACCACCCGCACGTTGAGTCCCTCGCGCAGGATCATGTCGATACCGCGCAGCGAAGCTTTGATACCCGCCGGGTCGCCGTCGTAAATGACCGTCACATTGCGGGTGAAGCGTCCGATCAGCCGGATCTGCTCTTCGGTGAGCGAGGTGCCGGACGAGGCCACCACGTTCTCCACCCCGGCCTGGTGCATCGAGATCACGTCGGTGTACCCCTCGACCAGGATACAGCAATCGTCCTGTGTGATAGCCTTCTTCGCAAAAAAAAGACCATACAAAAGGGCGCTTTTATGGTAAATTTGGCTCTCGGGCGAATTGAGGTATTTGGCGACGTTCTTGTCCGTACGCAGGGTGCGCCCGCCGAAACCTACGACACGCCCCGAAATGCTGTGGATGGGGAACATGACGCGGCCTGCGAACCGGTCGTAGAAGCCTCCCGTTTCGCGTTTGATGGTCAGTCCGGTGGCGGTGAGGAACTCCTCCTTGTAGCCTGAGGACATGGCGTCGCGCGTAAATTTGTCGCCCGCCGCCGGGCAGAAGCCCAACTGGAACCGCTCGATCGTGGCGTCGGTCATGCCGCGGCTGCGAAGGTACGACAGGCCCACGCTGCGCCCCTCGTCGGTTTTATGGAGTGCGTCGCGGAAGTAATCCGAGGCGTAACTGCTCACGACCATCATCGACTCGCGGTCGTCGTTGCGGCGTTGCTCTTCGGGGGTGAGCTCTTTTTCCTCAACGGTGATGCCGTACTTTTTGGCCACGTATTTCAGGGCGTCCACATAGCCCAGCCCTTCGTGCTCCATCACGAACGTGACCGCATTGCCGCCCTTCCCGCATCCGAAGCATTTGTACAGCCCCTTGGACGGCGAAACGACGAAAGACGGGGTCTTCTCGCTGTGGAACGGACAGCAAGCCTGGTAGTTTACCCCCTTTTTGCGTAGTGTGATGAAGTCACTGACGACCTCGACGATGTTGGCCGAGGCGTAGATCCTGTCGAGTGTGGCGCGGTCGATCATAGCAGCGGTAAAGGTAGGAATTATTTCGTATCTTTGTCGGTGCAAAGTCAATTCCCCGGGTGCCGTCCGGCACTTTTATTTAACTTTGTAAATTATTGACAGCCGCCCATGGATTTCAAACTCGTATCCGAATTCACCCCGACCGGCGACCAGCCGGAAGCCATCGAAGCCCTTGTGGAAGCCCTCAGCGGGCCGAGCAACCACAATACGCTCATGGGTGTGACCGGTTCGGGCAAGACCTTTACCGTCGCCAACGTCATCGAACGGCTGCAGCGCCCCACGCTTGTGCTGTCGCACAACAAGACGCTCGCCTACCAGTTGTACGGCGAATTCGGGGGCTTCTTCCCGAAGAATGCCGTCGAGTATTTCGTATCTTACTACGACTACTACCAGCCCGAGGCCTACCTGCCCAAGACCGATACCTATATCGAAAAAGACCTATCGATCAACGACGAGATCGAAAAGCTGCGCCTGCATACCACCGCTTCGCTGCTTTCGGGACGGCGCGATGTGATCGTCGTTTCGAGCGTGTCGTGCCTCTACGGTATCGGCAATCCGGACGATTTTCATCAACTGGCCATCCGGCTCCAGCGCGGACAGAGCATCCAGCTCCAGCAATTGCTCTACTCGTTGGTCGAGGCGCTCTATACCCGTACCGAACTCGACCTTACGCCGGCCACATTCCGCCTGGCGGGCGACACGCTCGACATCTGCGCCCCCTACGGCGATGTATGCTACCGCATCGGGTTCTATTATGATGAAATAGAAGATATCGCCGTGATCGATCCCGCCTCGGGCCGCCGCGTCGAAGCCCTGGAAGAGGTGACCCTCTATCCGGCCAACATGTTCGTCACTACTAAGGAGCGTATTAACTCCGCGATTGCCAAAATCCAGATCGACCTGGGGGAACGGCTCATCCAATTCGAGAAACAGGGCCGTATGGCCGAGGCCGAACGCCTTAAGCGCCGTGTGGAATACGACCTGGAGATGATCAAGGAATTGGGCTACTGCCCCGGCATCGAGAACTACTCGCGCTATTTCGACGGCCGTAACCCCGGCACCCGCCCGTTCTGCCTGCTGGACTATTTTCCGAAGGACTACCTGCTGGTCGTGGACGAGAGCCACGTCACCCTGCCCCAGGTGAGGGCCATGTACGGCGGCGACCGCGCACGCAAGGAAAACCTGGTCGAATACGGTTTCCGCCTGCCTGCCGCCATCGACAACCGTCCGCTCACCTTCCCCGAATTCGAAGTCCTCGCCGGCCAGACGCTCTATGTGAGCGCCACGCCGGGCGATTATGAGCTGACCAAGTCCGAAGGGGTGGTCATCGAGCAGATCATCCGCCCCACGGGATTGCTGGATCCTCCGATGGCGCTGCACGTGACCGACAACCAGATCGACGACCTGATGGAGCAGATCGCACGGGCCACCGCCAACGGCGACAAGGCCATCGTGGTGACCCTTACCAAGCGCATGGCCGAGGAACTCTCGAAATATTTCGACCGCCACGGCGTGCGCAGCCGCTACATCCACTCCGATGTCGAAACGCTCGAACGCGCCAGGATCCTCGAAGACCTGCGCGCGGGGTTGTTCGACGTGCTGATCGGGGTGAACCTGCTGCGCGAGGGGCTGGACCTGCCCGAGGTGGCGATGGTGGCGATCATGGATGCGGACAAGGAGGGATTCCTGCGCAATACCCGGTCGCTGACGCAGACCGCCGGAAGGGCGGCCCGCCATGCGAACGGCATCGTGATCCTGTACGGCGACAAAGTGACCGATTCGATGCGCCAGGCCATGCACGAGAGCAACAGCCGCCGCGACCGCCAGTCCAAATTCAACAACCTTCATTCGATCACACCCAAAGCGGCCCGGCGAAATGTCCGCCAGCCCGAGCCGGCGGGGGAACCCGCGCCGCAGACGCTCTATCCGACCGGCGGCGGGCACGGCATGGCTGCCGACGTGCAGGCCGGTTATGCGGTGGAAGATAATGGGTTACAAGAGCAGATCGAACAGGAACGCCAGGCGATGCTGGCCGCTTCGGACGCGCTGGATTTCACGCAGGCCGTCATCCACCGCGACCGGATGTACGAACTCCAGCGCCGCCTGCGCGATTCGACCCCCGTCCCTTCCATGGACTCAAAACATTAAGGATGTGATCCATTCGCCATTTATTTTGCAGCTTTTTACAAACGGTTGCATCAGAAATGGCTGGCTTCGGCTTCCTTTTCTTCGTAGGATATAGTCCGCACACGGCCCCTGCTCCCGCTTCGGGCGCCGCTTCTTTCAATCTCTAAGGGTTCGATTCTCCGTCGGCTTGGTTACCCATGCGATGCATGGGTTTCCTCCTCGCGGACCGGCATAGCTCGCAAGCGACCCCTGCCCTCGCTCGCAGCGTCGGTTGCTGCGGGGTTCTCTAACCAAAACGAAGTTTA
>JAVBNK010000004.1:0-7144 GCA_031551595.1 Rikenellaceae bacterium
GTATAAAACGATCGACGACACCTTTTCATAGGGAGCCACGAGCGTGTTGAGCAGCCGCAGGTTTTCCTCCATCACCCCCGGTAGCGAGGCATTGGAAAGTCCCTCTGCATCAGCCTGTTCGTAGTCAGGGTAGACCAACGCCACCAGCTTGCCGTCGCGCTCCACCACCAGCGATTCCATCACGCAGTAGAGGTTGTTCAGCTTGGCTTCGATCTCCTCGGGATAGATGTTTTGGCCGCTCGGCCCGA
Source organism: Rikenellaceae bacterium (assembly GCA_031551595.1). GTDB lineage: Bacteria > Bacteroidota > Bacteroidia > Bacteroidales > Rikenellaceae > JAVBOW01. The sequence goes on from JAVBNK010000004.1 coordinate 249, forward strand.
GGATCATCGACTTGCTGCGGCCGCGGATGTAGAGCGTCCCGTCGGGATCCATCGTGGCCATGTCGCCCGTATGCAGCCAGCCGTCCGGTCCGAGGATGGCGTCCGTGGCCTCCTCGTTTTTATAGTAGCCCAGCATGACGTTCTCGCCGCGCACGATGATCTCGCCGGGAACGGTCTGCGGGTCGGGCGAATCGATCTTCGCCTCCATCACCCGGTGCAGCACCATCCCGCACGAGGTGGGCTTGAAGCGGTCGTAATGCGTAAAGCTGATCAGCGGGGCGCACTCGGTCATGCCGTAGCCCACCGTCAGCGGGAATTTGATCTTGAGCAGGAAATCCTCCACCTCCCGGTTGAGCGGCGCACCGCCCACGATGAATTCGTTCATCTCGCCGCCGAACGAGTCGACCAGTTTCTTGCGGATGGCCGAATAGATCTTCGCGTCGATCAGCGGCAGTTTGAGGGCCACCTTCATCAGCGTCTTGTCCAGCAGGGGGAGCACCTGTTTTTTGACCACCTTCTCGATGATCAGCGGCACCGAGCAGATCGAGTAGGGCTTCACCTCGGCCATCGCCTCGAGCAGCACCTTCGGGGCGGGCATTTTGCCGAGCAGCGTCACGTGCGCCCCCACAGCCAGCGGGGAGAGCATGTCGAGCGTGCAGCCGTAGGCATGGGCCAGGGGCAGGAACGACAGCACCCGCGAACCGCGGAAGTGCACACGCTCGTCGCGCACATAGGTCACGTTGCCCGTCAGGTTGTTCACCGACAGCATCACCCCTTTGCTGAAGCCGGTCGTGCCCGAGGTGTAGTTGAGCAGCGCCAGGGCATCGTTGGGTATTTCGGGGTAGGCGATATCCTCGCACGAAAAGCCGCGGGGATAGCGCGTGCGGTAGTGTCTGGTCAGGTTGCGGCAGTAGTCGGCGACCGAATCGCCGTCGCGTTCGTAGATGCACTCGAAACCGGTGAGCGAAAAAGCCGCCCGGAGGTTTTCGACCTGGTCGGTTTCGACGATGTCCCAGAACATGTCGCCCGCGAACAGCATCCGGCTCTCCGAATGGTTGAGGATATGATGGACGTCGTTGGCGTTGAAGTCGGGAAGGATCGGCACGATGACCGCGCCGTAGGTGATCGTGGCGATGTAGGCGATACACCACCGGGGATTGCTGCGGCCCAGAAGCGCTATCTTGTCGCCCTTCCTGATCCCGCACGCCTCGAAGAGCATATGCAGTTTGGCGATCTCCTTGGCCATCTCGAAATACGAGAACTGTTCCTTTTTGAAATAGTCGGACAGGGCGGGCAACTCGCGGTTCCCGCGGAAGCTCTCCTGGTAAATTCTGATGAGGTTTTCCTGCAGCATCGTCGGCGTACGGCTATTTTTTGGATTTGAATAAATAGATTTTCGATTCGGTGCCTGCCACGAGGCGTTTAATATTCTTGCGGTGGGTATAGACGAGCAGCAACGACACCGCGCAGCAAAACACCACCAGCGGCACATACGTTTGACCGAACACGAACACCGTATAGACGGGCAGCAAAATCCCTGCCGCCATCGAGCCGAGCGACACATAGTGACTCACGACGAGCACAATGAAGAACGTGGCAAGGCACAGCAGCACGGCGGGCGTATTGACCGCCAGCACGGCCCCGGCCAGCGTAGCCACGCCTTTCCCGCCGCGGAAACCCGCGAACACGGGGAAGATATGCCCGAGCACGGCGGCGGCGACCAGCACCAGCTGCATGTTGACGAGCGCATTGCCTTCCAGTGCAGTGAGGTGGGAGAGCATGACGGCGGCGAAACCCTTCGCCACGTCGAGGGCGAACACGGGCAATGCAGCCCGCGGGCCGAGCACACGCAAGGTATTGGTGGCTCCGGCATTACGGCTGCCGTGCTCGCGCACGTCGATGCCGTAGAACCGCCGGCCGATCCATACCGAACTCGGCACAGACCCCAGCAGGTAAGCTAAAATGATGATCGCGATTTGGGTTACCATCCGTGATTTTTCCTTTTTGCGCGGACAAAGATAATCAAAAGTACCGCCCGGCACCCGGAAATTTTTACTTTAACGTGAGTCCGATGAATTTAAACCTCGACCATATTACTGTATATGACATGTTTATGCGTTTTATTTAAACTCATCGGACCCACGTTAAGCAAATGCCTCCGGCATTTGCAAGGCTCGACCACCTCACCCGACCCTCCCCTGACCGCAGGAGAGGACTATGCAAACCGCACGAACGCTGTTTGCTTAAAGGCAAATATTTGTAAAACAAATATTTCAAGTTCGACGAATTCGGCGAGCTCACGTTACTTTAACGCGGACAAAGGTAACAAAAGAATGGGAAACAACGGCTCCCTGCGAAACGGCCCTCTCACCACCCCGCCACCGACAATCCGCGGGCGGCTTCCAGCCCGCAATGCCGGAAACGGTCGTAGGCCGCCGCGGCACGGGAACGCACGGCCTCGTTCCCCTCGCCCGCCACATATCCCGTCAGCGCGTCATGGATCGTATAAGAGTTTGCCTGAATTTTATTCATATAATGGATTGCGAATCAATTATTTGAAAATTTATCCACCTGCCGGGGGAGGCGTGGCGGTGTCCCACGGCGAGTGAGGCGGGCGGGAAAAGCGCAAAAAAGTGCCATTACGATTTTATGTGAATAAATTTCAGACAAACACTAAGCCTCGGGGCACATCAGGCCCGTCGTCCACACGAGGGGATTGACCTGCGCCTTTTCAAGGTACGGGCCGAAGAAACGCTTGCTGTGGCAGGCCGGCACGATCACATCGCGCCGCCTGCCGTCCGCATTCCCGTACACGCCCCGGAGGCGGAAGTCCATCGGCCCGTCATGGCCCGTATAGGCGACCAGGGCCGCATTGCCTGCGATGCCGAGGGTCCGTCCACGGAGAGCGTATCTTTAACATCCGCACGCACGCACTGCGCAGGAAATCGCGGGTACAGCGGGCGATATATTTGCCGTTGCAGGCATCGGCCACCAGATAGAACGGTTTGGATACATGTTTGAATACGATGCGCCCCATCAGCACGGTATCGGGTTCGACGCCGCGCAGGAACTTCCATTCGGGGCTTTTCCCGAAGCGGGTGCGCACGCCGTAACCGCAGCCCCAACAGAGGTTATTGCCGGGGTCCTGCCCGTTGCCGATCGCCCCGGGTACCGGAACGATGCCCTGCTACCTGTTATCGCACAGGGCGACGAAGATATGGATCACCCTGGCCGCGGTATCGTAAGCCGCCGCACACGCCTGCGTCCCGCCCTGCGCCGCCGGGCCGGGGCCGTTATCGCAGGCCGCCAGGCAAAGCAGGGCAAGGAATATGGGCCATCGCAATTTCATCACCTCAACGGTTTACCGGCAAAGATAATGAAGACAGCGACACAACAATATAGGGGAAAATAGGTTTTTCGACCGATTTCCACTACTTTTGCACGATAATCACAATCTGTATGGCAAGTTTCAGCGAACAGCTTTTTTCGGCGCGGTGGTGGCGCTCATGGGCGATGCTCGTGGTGGGATGCCTGCTGCTGGCGCTCGGCTACGTGCTCTTCATCAACCCCTACAAGATCGTCCCCGGCGGCGTCTACGGCCTGGGGATCGTGCTCCACCAGGTATTTCCCTCGATCCAGGTCGGCACGTTCGGCCTGATGTTCGACATCCCGCTGCTGCTGCTGGCGTTCCGCGTTTTCGGCGGCATGTTCGGCGCACGCACCATCGTGGCGGCCCTCATTACCCCGCTGGCGATGAACGCAATGACCCACTTCATCGGCGAAAACCCCGCCACGATGTTCGGCGGGCGGATCGACCTGTCGGACGACGTGCTGCTGAGCTGCATCTTCGGCGGGGCGATCGCAGGCGTGGGCGTGGGCCTGATCATAAAAACCCGCGCCACGAGCGGCGGCACGGACATCATCTCGATGATCATCTCGAAATACACCCGCCTGACCTTCTCGCAGGGGATGATGATCGTCGACTCGGCCATCGTCATCTTCGGCATCATCATCCTGGGGGACTGGCTGGTGCCGCTCTACTCGCTGGTGACGATCTTCGTCATCGCCCGGGTGATCGACTACGTGATCGACGGGGCGAGCTACGACAAACTGCTGTTCATCATCACCGACCGCCACGCCCAGCTCCAGTCGTTCATCCTGGACGAGATGGGGCGCGGGGCGACCTACATCAAATCGTCGGGCATGTACACCGGCAACGCCAAGGAGATGATCTTCCTGGTGGTGAGCCGGCGCGAAGTGTCGACGGTGCAGAACCGCGTGCGGACGGTCGATCCCGAGGCGTTCGTGGTGGTGGTCGACGCTTACGAAACCTTCGGCGACGGGTTCAAGGCGTTCCCCGAAGCGTGATAACCGCCAGATTGCCGATGTTGGCCCGGACACTACATACCTGTTTTCTGCTGCTGCTGTTTGCCGGGTGTGCCCGGCAGCCGGTAACGGTTCCTTTCGAATGCAACCACCGGGGCCAGATCCATGTGACGGTGACAATTAACGGGAAAGATATTACGGGATTTTTCGACACCGGCGCTCCGAGGTCCATGCTTCTTGAAGAAGAGGCGGCGGATGCGGGCCTGAAAAGATCCGGCGAAGGAATCGATCTGGCTTTCCCGGGCCTGGGGATAGATTCCATCGGGTCCGAAATATATCGTCCGGTTTACGTCCGCTTCGGCGATTTGCGTTCGCCCAAGAAAATTTCTTGTTCCAAATCTCCTAAAGAAGTAGGGATGACGATCTTTGGACTCGACGTGATCAATCAATTCTGCTGGTTATTCGACTTTCAGCGCATGGAGGTTACCATTTCGGCCGACACGATCCCGTTCGACAACACCCGTTGCGTAAAAATACCCTATACAATAGGGGGCGAGAATATGCTATGCCCGATCGTTCTGGGGAAGGTTATCCAGTGGGAACAATCCCGTAGCCTGCCCGACAGGCCGGGGGTCGTGATAGATGAAAATAACCGGTTGATCGTGAATGATATACTGATCGATACCGGGGCGCATGGATTTACAATGATCAGGGACTCACTCATCCCCAATGTGTTGATGATGCCGAATGAATTGCCGGGCGGTAAATTTAAGATCGGGGGTAATTATCTTGATCATGCGGTACTCATCCCGCACGCTAAAGATTCCAGCCTCTTTTATAACGACGGCCAATCTCCGCCACAGTTTTCGGGATATATTGACTTCTCAAAAGACTTTGCCGGCCATCTTCGCTATGGGTATAACGGCATATTGCCTTTAGGCAAGCAGAGTAATTATTCACAGATCTATTTCGACACCCGCCGCCGGGCCATATACCTCAAGCCATAATCCCCACATCCGGAAAACGCCATGGACATCAAAAACATACGCCCCGCGACGGGCGACGGACGCAAACTGTACGTCGAAACCTACGGCTGCCAGATGAACTCGGCCGACACCGAAGTCGTCGTGTCGATCATGCAGGCCGAAGGATTCTTCCATACGGCGGATATCGCCGCAGCCGACATCATCCTACTGAACACCTGCTCGATCCGCGACCATGCCGAGCAACGCATCTGGAACCGGCTGCGCGAGTTGAAACGCTATAAGAAAGCCCGCCGGGACGTTCTGGTCGGGGTCATCGGGTGCATGGCCGAACGCCTGAAGGAACAGCTCATCGAACGCGAAGGCCTGGTGGATATCGTGGCCGGGCCGGACGCCTACCGCGACCTGCCGGCATTGGTGCGCACGGCCGCGGGAGGAGCGCGGGGTGTCAACGTGATGCTCTCGCGGGAGGAGACCTATGCCGAGATCTCCCCCGTGAGGCTCGACGCCAACGGCGTGAGCGCCTTCATCTCGATCATGCGCGGCTGCAACAACATGTGCGCCTACTGCGTGGTGCCCTACACGCGCGGCGCCGAGCGCAGCCGCCCCCCGCAGACCATCCTGCGCGAGGTGGGGGAGCTGCTGGCCGCCGGATACCGCGAGGTGACGCTGCTGGGGCAGAACGTGAATTCCTACCGATGGTCCGACGAAGCCGGGGAGGTCGATTTCGCGCGGCTGCTGGAGATGGTGGCCGGGGCGTCGCCGCTGCTGCGGGTGCGTTTCGCCACGTCGCATCCCAAGGACCTGAGCGACCGGGTGCTGGAAACGATGGCCGCCCACCCCAACCTGTGCCGGGCGATCCACCTTCCGGCACAATCCGGCTCGACGCGTAGGCTGGCGCTGATGAACCGCAACTACACACGGGAATGGTACCTCGGCCGCATCGCCGCCATCCGCCGCATCCTGCCCGGGTGCGCCATTTCGACCGACCTGATCGCAGGGTTCTGCACCGAAACCCCGGATGACCACGCCGACACGCTCTCGCTGATGCGCGAGGTGGGTTACGAGTTCGCCTTCATGTTCAAATACTCGGAGCGGCCGGACACCAAGGCCGCCCGCACGATGGCGGACGACGTGCCGGACGACCTGAAAACAGCACGCCTGACGGAGATCATCAACCTGCAAAACGAATTATCGCTCCAGGGCAACCGCCGCGACGTGGGCAAGACGTTCGAGGTGCTGGTCGAAGGCACGTCGAAACGGAGCGAGAAGCGCCTGTTCGGGCGCACGTCACAGAATAAAGTGGTGGTATTCGACCGCGACGGGCGGACGCAGGTCGGCGATTACGTGCATGTAGCGGTCACGGCATGCACCTCGGCCACGCTGACCGGCCACCTTGTGAAACCGTGAGGTTCCGGCACGCCCGGAACGGCCGGTCGCCGGAATAATCTTAGAGTTTGTCTAAATTTTATTCATATAAAAGATTATGAGTCAATTTTTTGATGATTTTCCTCGCCCGCCGAGGGAGGCGTGGCGGTGTCCCACGGCGAGTGAGGCGGGTGTGGAAAGCGCAAAAAAGGGCCATAA
>JAVBNK010000192.1:0-4817 GCA_031551595.1 Rikenellaceae bacterium
TTGGCCCAGGCGGCAGGAACGTCGACGCCTGCGGCTTTTGCTGCGAACGCTGCGGCGTGTTGGCGCAGCAGGGTTTGGTAGGCGGCCCGGTTCGCGGGATCGGCGATCCACTCTTCGAAGCGTTGTTCTTCGTCCGGGGACAGCGGCCTGTCGGAGAGTTTTGCGATGACTATTTCGTCGATGTGCAGGCGTTCCATGGGAATGAGGTCTTTTACCCATTGACAATCCTGCGGGCGAAACGGGTGGGTCGGGGAATGAAATTTTTTTGAGGAGGATGGTTGATGCCGAATCCGGCCTTAAGGGTCGGGTCGATTTTCCGTCACTTTTTTACCTCCTGTTGGCCGGTGGGTTCGCCGGCAGTTGCGACTGCGGTTCGCCGGATGGCGGGGAAAGATTAAGAGAAAGATGAAGCGCAATAGGTGCAGCCATAAAAAAAGAGAAGTCCCGATGGAACTTCTCTAATAAATAATAAGTATTTGGTAAGGCCAAATTATCCTATTACAGTCACATTGACGGCTTGTTCGCCTTTCTTTCCTTCGCCAACTTCGAATTCAACGTTCTGGCCCTCTTCCAGGCCACGGAAACCTTCTTTGTTGATGCCGGTGTAGTGTACAAAGATGTCGCTTCCCGTTTCGGCAGTGATAAAGCCATAACCTTTGGCTGAATCAAACCATTTTACTGAACCTTTCATAAAATCAAATAAGTTAAAAATGAACATCACAAAGGAAAGCAATTTTTTCGGAAAACAATATCAAATGCGTTTTTTTTTCTAATTTTAGCCCTCAAAGAGCACCCGAATGAAGTTTTTTTACATAAATAACTCTCTTTGCACCGCTTGCGGACGCTGTACCGATGCCTGCGCGACCGGAGCGATCTATCCCGAAAACGATAAGCATTACATCAATTACGACCGTTGCACCAGTTGCGGAAGTTGCCTGCGGGCCTGTAACGCAGGGGCGGTCACCGTCGAGTCGATGGACCGCGTGACGCGCGAAATGGAAAACGTCGATTCCTGCCGCGAATACATCGCACGCCTCGAATATGAGCAGTTGCGCCTGCGCGAACAGCTCCGCACCGCCGGCGAAAACCTCGCACGAGTGGTCGGCGCCATGCCCGATGCGGTCTTCGTGTCCGATCCCCGCGGCCATATCGTCACCGCAGGCGCCGCCCTGGCCGAACTGTTCCTGCTGAACCAGGCGCCTGTGCAGCTGGAAGGGATGAGGCTCGACGCGCTGCTGCCTCCCGAGATCATGCGCATGGCCGAAAGCGCCGCCGCCGACAAGCGCGACGCCTCGCTGGTGGCCACCCATGCCGGCAAAGTGCTCTCGGTGACCGTCACGCCCCTCGAAGGGGGCGGATTGGTGGGCGTGGTACGCAACGCCGCCGCCGGCGGAGTATTGGGAGGCGAGGTGGCGCGCAAAATCACCGAAGCGATCGAGATGCAACTGGCCACCGTACAAAAAATAGGGTTCCTGCTCGGCGAAGAGGTGTCGGCCGCCGTGGCCAACCTCCATTCGGCCGTCGAACTGCTCGGCCGGACGGCCCAAAACAAGGCCGATGAGTAGCCGTACGCCTATATACATGGAGGTCGGCCGGCACAGCGTCAACTTCCGGGGCGAACGCATCTGCGGCGACAGCATCCTGGTGCGCCGCCTGCACGGCGGACGGCGCACGATGGCCGTACTTTCGGACGGCATGGGCCACGGGCTGAAAGCCAACGTGCTTTCGACGCTCACCTCGTCGATGCTGATGACCCTGATGCGGGCCGGAATGCCGGTGACGGAGTGCGCCGCGATGATCCTGCGCACGTTGCCCGTGTGCAGCGTACGCCGCATCAGCTATTCCACATTCACGATATTGGATATGGATGAGGCCACGGGCGAAGTATCCGTCGTCGAATACGACAACCCGCAGGCCGTCGTCCTGCGCGGCGGACAACTTTTGCCGCTCGACTGGAACGTGATCGAGGACGCGCAGCCCGGCCAGCGCCCGCGTACGATCCGTGCGGCGCATTTCACCGCTGCGGAAGGCGACCGCATCGTGGTCGTGAGCGACGGGGTCGTACAGAGCGGGCAGATCGACGGCCGCTTCCGTTTCGGATGGGGCGCCGAAAACCTGCGCGACTTCGTCAATTACATGACCTCCCACAACAGCGCCATCAACGCCGATGACCTGGCCGCCCAGGTGGTGTCGAAGGCGGCGCAGAACGATGGGATGCGCCCGTGCGACGACACGAGTTGCGTGACGGTGCACATACGCCGCCCGCGGCCCATGATGTTTATCTCGTGTCCCCCCGCCCTCAAGGAGGACCAGGCCCGGCTGGCTGCGCACATCGGCCGCTTCGAAGGCCGCAAAGCCATTTCGGGCTACCGCGTGGCCGAGATCGTGGCTGCGGAACTGGGGTTGGACATCCAGCGCGAGGTCCGGTCCGAAGACCCTTCGGTCCCCGCCGAATGGCACATCGAAGGCTTCGACCTGGTGTGCGAAGGCATCGTCACGTCGAATTACGTGCTCGATGTGCTCGAACGCGGGTTGGCGACCCATCCCGAACGCAATCCGGCCACACGCCTGGCCCGTATGCTCGCCGGAAGCGACCGCATCGAAATGGTCATCGGCACGATGCGCGGCACGATGTCCGAAGAATGGAAGGCCGACGAGTTCGAGCTGCGCCGGAACATCCTGCGCCGTATCGCCTCCCTGCTCGAAACCCGCTACGGGAAGCAGGTCGGGATCACGTATATATAAAGTTAGTAATATACAATTTTACAGGGATCAGAAATTCGACCTTGCTGTGCAAGGTCGGCAGCCCGGAGCCGCGCCCCGCGGAGGGCTGCTTCGCCTCCCCCGCCGACTCCGGGCAACAGGAAATGGATCTACGGTAAACTTCTATATTATCGCCTATATAAAAATCCATGACAAAAGAGGAGCTGAAGGACAAACTGACCGAATTGGGAGTTGCCGAATGGTACTCGCTAAACGGGGAACTGATCCCGGACAAGTTCATTGTGGACCATTGGGATTTCTTCCATTTGGACGAGCGTGGGAATACACATCCCATTACAAGCCAGATGTCCGAATCCGATACCTATGGGTATGTCTATAAGCACGCAAAAGACTTTGCCGATATATGGGAAAAGGCAGGAAAAGATACCGAAGGATATGCGTATCGGAAGAAACACACCGAAACGGTCGTCACAGAGATTCAGGGCGAAGGATTTGTCATGGCCGAAACGAAGCAGGTGTTCGAACCGCCGAAAGAGGACAAATAAGGCTGCAATCGCCACATTCCACGTCGCGCGCCAAAGGCGCGCCCCTGCGCCGCGGGATGCGGAAAGATCAATAATAAACCAATATCCCCGCCACCCCGGAGGCCACGATCAGCCATATCGGATTGAATTTCAATATCGAGGCCATGAACGCCGCGCCGAAAAACAGCCAGCTTTTCCAGTCGGTGAACGTGTCGGGCGTGAGCAGCAGCAACGCGGCGGCGGCGATCATGCCGATCATCATGGGCTGCATACCGCGCATCGCCCCCGTGACGTAAGGGTTGCTGCGCAGCCTCATATAGAACCTGGTGACCAACAGCATAATGGTCAGCGCAGGCAGGCAAACCGCCACGGTAGCCAGCAGCGAACCCCAGACATCGCCCGTGACGGTGTAGCCGATGTAGGTGGCGCTGTTGATGGCGATCGGGCCGGGGGTCATCTGCGAAATGGCGATGATGTCCGACAGTTCGGCGTTGGTGATCCATCCGCGCTGTACCACCACTTCGTTCTGGATCAGCGACAGCATCGCATAGCCGCCGCCGAACCCGAAAAACCCGATCTTCAGGTAGGTGTAGAACAGTTGCAGGTAGATCATCTCTTCAGTCGTTTACGGTAGGCCCACGCCATGCCCCCGATGGCGCCGGCGAGGATAAAATAAACGGGCGTGACGCCGAAATACCACACCGCGGCGGCGGCCGCAGCAGCCATCGCGATGCGCCATGCGCCCAAACCCCTGGCCAATGAAAAAACCGGCGACACGATCAGCGCCACCACCGCCGGGCGCATCCCCCTGAAGGCCGCTTCGACGATGCGGTTATGGCGTATCTGTGTGAAAAATACGGCGATCAGCAGGATAATCACGAACGACGGCAGCACCACCCCGCCGACGGCCGACAACGCCCCCCGCCAGCCGCGCACGCTGTACCCCACGAACACCGCCGCATTGAGCGAGATCGGCCCCGGAGCGCTCTGGGCCAGCGTCAGCAACTCCAGAAAGTGATCGCCGGCCACCCAATGGCGCCGTTCCACTACTTCGCGACGGATCAGCGGGATCATCGCATACCCGCCCCCGAACGTGAACAGCCCGATCTTGAGGAATGACAGGAACAATTCCCCGCACGTTCCCCGGAGGGGTGCGGCAGCCGTATTATCGTGCCCGGGTAACATTTTCAGGGACCGTTTAAATTTTTATTGTTTCAGTTAATGGTTAAAACCCTGCAATTTCATTGCAGCTACTGTAGTTTCTATAAACCCCCGAACTGCTGTTGTGTGAATGCAGGTGTTTTAATCTCTACGGGTTGAATTCCCCGCCGGTTTGGTTACCCATGCGATGCATGGGTTTCCTCCTCGCGGTCCGGCATAGTTCGCAAGCGGCCTCTGCCCTCACCCGCGGCGTCGGTTGCGGCGATCCTCTCCCCATCTCCCGTGGCTGCGGGGATCGGAATCGGAAATTTCGGGCCGCGGGAGGTTGCAGTTGCCGTAGGCAACTGCAACCTTATAATAATACCCCGTAGTTTCAGTTACCCATGCTGCCCATGGGTTTCCTCCCCG
>JAVBNK010000111.1:0-6417 GCA_031551595.1 Rikenellaceae bacterium
TCCACCTGTTCATAGTATTCAGAGGCTATTTATATTCCCTGTCGCCAAAAATAAGGCTGCCGATGCGCACCATCGTGCTGCCGCATTCCACGGCCAGCCGCCAGTCGGAGGTCATGCCCATCGAAAGCGTGTCGAACCCGGCGCCGAAATACTCCTTGCCCAACGACTCGAAAATCGCCCGCAGGCGGATGAACTCGGCACGCACCTTCCGCCGGTCGTCCGTGTTGGTGGCGACGCCCATCACGCCGCGGAAAACCACATGCGTGTATTCGCGCCAAAGGCCCTGGTCGAGCCACATGCGCAACTCACCTTCCTCCCAGCCGCTCTTCGTATCCTCGTCGGCGATGCGCACTTCCAACAGCACGTCCACCCGCCGGCCTATCCTCGCGGCCTCGGCCTCGATGGTATCCAACAACCGCGCCGAATCGACCGACTCGACCATCGACACGAAAGGCATGATCATCCGCACCTTGTTGCGTTGCAGGTGGCCGATCATGTGCCACTCGACGCCCTCCGGGATCGCGGTATGCTTGGCGGCCATCTCCTGCGGGCGGTTCTCGCCGAACACGGCCTGCCCCGCCGCCATCGCCTCACGGACCGCCTCCGCGGGATGGGTCTTCGACACCGCCACGAGCCGCACGCCCGCCGGGACCTGCCGCCTCAATTCCTCTATTCGCTCACCAATGGACATCATCACACGATCATTCCCAACAAAAATACGAAATTAGTCCGGAACTCCGCATAATTTTCCTTACATTTGTCAAAATATGCCCGAATCCGAACCAATTCAAAAACACATAAACCTTTACTATGAAAAAAGTCACATTGCTGTTTACCCTCGCCGCAGCGCTGGTGTCCGCCAGGGGCCTGGCCTGCACGAACATCATCGTCACGAGGGGCGCATCGACCGACGGTTCGACCATGATCACCTATTCGGCCGACTCGCACGTACTCTACGGTTCGCTCTACTACAAACCCGCACGCGATTGGAAAGCAGGTGAAATGCTCAAGATCTGGGAGTGGGACTCGGGCCGCTACATGGGTGAGATCCCGCAGGTCGCGCACACCTACCAGACCCTCGGCAACATGAACGAGCACCAGGTGATCATCGGCGAAACTACCTTCGGGGGCCGCGAGGAACTCGTCGACACGAGCGGCATCATGGACTACGGCTCGCTGATCTACGTGACGCTGCAACGCGCCAGGACCGCCCGCGAAGCGATCAAGGTTTTCACCGACCTGGCGGCACAGTACGGCTACGGTTCGGGCGGAGAGTCGATCTCGATCGCAGACAAGAACGAGGTATGGATCCTGGAGATCATCGGCAAAGGCAATAAAATGGTGGACGGCAAGAACGTGAACAAGGGCGCCGTATGGGTGGCCCGCCGCGTACCGGAAGGCTACGTCTGCGCACACGCCAACCATCCCCGCATCACCCAGTTCCCGATGAACGACCCCGAGAACTGCCTCTACGCGCCCGACGTGATCTCGTTTGCGCGCGAAATGGGTTATTATAAAGGTGCGGACAAGGATTTCAGTTTTTCGGACGTTTACGCACCCATCGACTTCAGCGCCCTGCGCGGTTGCGAGGCGCGTGTGTGGGCCATCTTCAACCGCATCACCACAGGAATGGACAAATACACCGACTACGCCTTGGGCCACAACCCCGGAAACAGGATGCCGCTGTGGGTGAAACCGACCAAAAAAGTGTCGCCCAAAGAGGTCATGGACCTGATGCGCGACCACTATGAGGATACCCCGATGGATATGCGCCACGACATCGGCGCAGGCGGCCACAACCTGCCCTACCGCTGGAGGCCGATGCACTTCGAGGTGGACGGCCAGGGCTACCTTTGCGAACGCGCCGTGGCGACGCAGCAAACCGGCTTCTGGTTCCTGGCGCAGGGCCGCAACTGGCTGCCCGACGCCGTGGGCGGGCTCTACTGGTTCGGCGTGGACGATGCCGGAACCTCCTGCCTCACCCCGATCTACGCCTGCGTCAAACGCGTCCCCAACTGCTTCGCCGAAGGCAACGGCCACATGACCGAATACTCGCCCACATCGGCCTTCTGGCTCTTCAACCGCGTGACGAACTTCGCCTACCTGCGTTACGACCGCATCAGCGCCGACATATTAAAGGTGGTGAACGAAACCGAAAACACCGCCCTGGCGGAAATTCCCGCCGTGGATGCCGCCGCCGCCGCCCTCTACAAACAAAATCCCGATATGGCCGTCAACTTCCTGACGGATTTCTCGTTGGGCAAGGCACAGGCCATGTTCGACCGCTGGGTGGAGCTCGACCGGTACCTGCTCGTGAAATACAAGGACGGCAACGTCATGAAAGAAAAGGACGGCAAGTTCCTGGGTAACGGCCACGACGGAAACGGCGCCAACATCCCCGTCGGCCCCGAACAGCCGGGCTACAACGAGGCATGGAAACGCGCCGTGGCAGGCTCGACGGGCGACCGCCTCAAAGAGGTGAAATACTAACCGCACGGGGCCCGCAAGCGGAGTGTGCCTGCGGGCCCCGATGCCGATTCCCCGGCAAGGCACCCGCTCGAATGCGGTAAATCCGCACCGGAATTCACTATTTCGCGGTATTGCAAAATATTTCCGGGAAATATTTGTTTTCACAAGGAAAAACTCTACTTTTGTTGGATAAACTAAAACTTTGTTTACAAATCGTAACAAGTTATGGCAAAAATTAAAGGAAATATAATTGTAGACGAGCAGCGTTGCAAAGGCTGCGAGGTCTGCGTTGTAGCGTGTCCGTTCCAGGTGCTGGCGCTTTCGCCCCAGGTGAACGGCAAAGGTTATAACTACTGCCACATGGCTAACCCCGACGCCTGTACGGGCTGCGCAAGTTGCGCCATCGTATGCCCCGACAGCTGCATTACCGTTTACCGCGAAAAAACAGCGACGTTATGAAAGAGGTAAAATTGATGAAGGGCAACGACGTGATTGCCTACGCGGCCGTTCACTGCGGTTCGGACGGTTATTTCGGTTATCCCATCACGCCCCAGTCGGAAGTGATGGAAACCCTCATGGAGCTCCGCCCCTGGGAAACGACCGGCATGGTCGTCCTCCAGGCCGAAAGCGAGGTATCCGCCATCAACATGCTCTACGGCGGCGCATCGTGCGGTAAAAAAGTGATCACCTCGTCGTCCAGCCCCGGCATCTCGCTCATGTGCGAAGGCCTGAGCTACCTGGCCGGCGGTTCGCTCCCCTGCGTGGTGGTCAACGTACAGCGCGGCGGCCCGGGCCTGGGCACCATCCAGCCCTCGCAGAGCGACTATTGGCAGGCCACCAAAGGCGGCGGACACGGCGACTACCGCCTGATCGTGCTCGCCCCGTCGTCGGTGCAGGAAATGTACGACTTCGTATTCGACGCCTTCGACCTGGCGTTCAAATACATGAACCCGGTGATGATCCTTACGGACGGCGCCATCGGACAGATGATGGAGCGCGTCGAACTTTCGGAACAGCGGCCCCGCATGACCAACGAATTCATCCGTGAAAATTACGGCAAATGGGCCACTACCGGTCGCCACGGGCGCGCGCACGGCAACACCGTGACCTCGCTCGAACTCGACCCCTACCGCCAGGAGATCGTCAACGAAAAGATCCAGGCCAAATACAAGGAGTGCGAAGAAAAAGAGGTGCGTTTCGAAGAGATCAACTGCGAAGACGCTGATTATGTGATCGTCGCCTACGGCCTCTCGGCCCGTATCAGTTCGAAGGCGGTCGACATGCTGCGTGCCGAAGGCATCAAAGTCGGCCTGTTGCGCCCAATCACCCTTTTCCCCTTCCCCTCGAAACGTATCGGCGAGCTGGCGAAAAAAGCCAAAGGCTTCCTTTCGGTGGAGATGAATACCGGCCAGATGGTCGAGGACGTACGCCTCGCTGTAGGCTGCGGCGCACCCGTCGAGCACTATGGACGCTGCGGCGGCGTGGTCCCCACCCCGACCGAAGTCTACAAAGCGCTCAAAGAAAAAGTAATCGCAAAAACGAAATAAGCCATGGCACAGATAAATATGAGCGAAGAAAACCTGGTTTATAAAAAACCGCGCCTGATCAAGGAGAATATCATGCACTACTGCCCCGGCTGCAGCCACGGTACGGTGCACAACCTGATCGCCGAGATCGTCGACGAAATGGGCATGGCTGACAAAACCATCGGCGTATCGCCCGTGGGTTGCTCGGTGTTCGCCTACAACTACCTCGACATCGACTGGTCGCAGGCCGCACACGGCCGCGCCGCCGCCGTCGCTACCGCCATCAAACGCCTGATGCCCGAGAACCTCGTGTTCTCGTACCAGGGCGACGGCGACCTTACGGCTATTGGCACCGCCGAAACGATGCACGCCTGCAACCGCGGCGAGAACATCACCATCATCTACATCAACAACGGTATCTACGGCATGACCGGCGGCCAGATGTCGCCCACCACGCTGATCGGCATGAAAACCGCCACGTCACCCGACGGACGCGACCCCAAACTGCACGGCTACCCGTTCGTGATCTCGAACATGCTGGCCATGCTGCCCGGAGTGTGCTACGTGACCCGCCAGAGCGTGCAGTCGCCCGCCGCGGTGCGCAAAGCCAAAAAAGCCATCCGTAAAGGCTTCGAAAACTCGATGGCAGGCAAAGGCCTCTCGTTCATCGAGATCGTCGCCACCTGCAACAGCGGCTGGAAACTCTCTCCGGTCGAATCCAACAAATGGATGGAAGAGAACATGTTCCCGGTGTACCAGCAGGGAGATATCAAGGACCTCTAAAAAAGCAGAGCTATGACAGAAGAAATGATAATCGCAGGCTTCGGCGGCCAAGGCGTCCTTTCGATGGGCAAAATCCTGGCCTACTCGGGCATCATGCAGAACTTCAACGTGACCTGGATGCCCGCTTACGGGCCTGAAATGCGCGGCGGCACGGCCAATGTGACCGTCATCGTCAGCGACGTGCCCGTCAGCTCGCCCATCGTGCAGGAGTACGACACGGCGATCATCCTCAACCAGCAGTCGATGGACAAATTCGAGAACAGCGTGAAAGCCGGGGGCATCCTGATCTACGACCCCAACGGCATCACGAAACACCCGACCCGCAAGGATATACAGATCTATACGATCGACGCTACGGCCGAGGCTGCAAAACGCGGTATCTCGCGCATGTTCAATACGATGATCCTGGGCGGATACCTCAAAATACGTCCCGTGGTTTCGCTGGAAAGCGTGAAGAAAGGCCTTGAAAAGTCGCTCCCGGAGCGTCTGCACAAAACCATTCCCGCCAACCAGGAAGCCCTGACCATCGGCATGGAGCTGATCAAAAAGATCAACTAAAAGAACTTCCCTATATGAAAAAAGCGGCTTTCGGGCCGCTTTTTTTGTGGTATGTATACAAAAGGGTTGGTTTTGGGGGTTCTCGCAAAACCTACTCTACGCCCTCCTACGGTGCCCGGAGTAGGTTTTGCGCTAAGTTTTAAGGATGTCTTATCGACTTGGATGAAATTGACTTCTTCTATTTGTATGTAATTCGATCCATAATTATAAATTCACAGCCATTCCACCGCCACTTTTGTCCATTATACCTAAAATATCAAAAAACAGGGGATAAATCAGTTGACTTATCCCCTGCTTTTAAAAACTATCACCAACCGGTTTTTGCACCATTACCTTGTTAAGAAGGACGCTCTCCATGATGTGCTGTTCCTCCGAAACCCGACAGCGCCCCCGAAGGATTATTTCTGGTACATTGCGGGCGTGATCTCGATCCGAGCCACCTCCGCGCCCTCAATGTCGTGATAACAGTAAATAAAGGTGGTCTTATGGTCGCGCATTTCTTTCATCTCAGGCGAAATCCTCACATTTTCAAGGATATGCCCTTGCATAGCCTCGGTAAATGCAGGTATGTCCACGGAATCCCTGAGCGCCATAATGGTGTAATTATACAGGAACTTACGGCCGCCCGGCGCCACGGCGTTATCCATGCGGGTGAACTCATCGAGCGTCACCGGACACATAGCCGTAACCGTGGAGGCCGCCTCTTCGAGCTGCTTATCGTAGCCGGGCCGGTGAAAAAACAGTTGCGCGAGGAAATACCCCGCAACGACACCGACAGCCACTCCCGCAATGACACCTAATCGCTTGTTACTCATATTACTGGAATTTATATTCGTCAATACGCTGGAATCCGCGCAGCAATTCGGCGACCGTCATGCGTTTTTTGCCCGCCACCTGCAACTCGGCGACCGAGATCCAACCGTCGGCACAAGCCACATTGAGGCAGGTCCTGCCGTCCGAGGCCAACGTACCGGGTTTGGGTATGCCATCCGCGGGAACGAAATCAACTGCGAATATCTTGACCTGGAGCGGTTCGCGTGGGGTTACGGCAGACTCCAGCGCACTCCATGCCGCGGGATAA
>JAVBNK010000177.1:0-9292 GCA_031551595.1 Rikenellaceae bacterium
GCCACCGGGGCCGTCGGCGGAGAGAGGATACCTTTTTTGCCCAGGCGGATGAACACCCCGGCGCTGAAGTAGAGGTTGTCCAGCGGCGAACGCTGGTAGAAGTTGGGCGGATATTTGTTGTAGTTCTTCAGGATGTCCGAATAGCCGATGTTGTAGCGTCCTTCGACCATCAGTTCGAAACGCCCCATGATGTAATTGACCCCCAGGCCGCCGCACAGGCCGTAGCCCCAGCGGTTGTCGCGCACGGTGACCATGTCGTACCTGCGGCGGTCGTAGATCGGGCCGTCGCGCTTCGAGTCCAGCTCTTCGTAGGAGTCTAGGTTGTAGGAAAGCACCACCCCCAGGTTGAGGTAGACCCTCATGTCGCGCCCCATCACATAGACGTGCGGCTGCCAGAAGAAAGGCAGTTCTATGGAATTCACCCAGCGTGTGTAGACGGTGTCGGGCCGGGCCGGATCGGGTTGTGTGTATCCTTTCTGGATGTATTGCAGGTCGATTTCGATGCCGCCGAGGTATTTTTCGGCCGTGTAGTATTTGTAGGCGATCCCGGCGTTGTAGAGCCCCCACAGCGACCCGGTCTCTTCTTTCGGGAAGAGCCGTACGGTGCCGTTGCCGTAACCTCCGCGCACGCCGAAATAGTGTTGCGCCCCCGCCGTGAGCGGCAGCAGCAACATGAGCGATATGACGATCCTGCGCAGTCCCATAATTTATCGTGTGGGCATCGGTATTCCGGTGTTCAGGCCTCCAAATCCCATGCCGCCGCCCTGCGGTTGGTTCTGGTTTTGGTTGCGCGGCTGCTCGGCGCGTTGCTTCATCATTTTCTGTATCCGTTCGGCTTCCAGCACGCGCAGCTGTTCCATCACGCCCTGCATGGTCACGGGGGCGAACACTTTCGACATGTCCATGTCGTAGTCGTAGGTATAGTTTTTCCGCAACACCAACTCCGCTTCGCCTTTGCCCGTGAGGAAGATCTCCGCACGCTCGGGCTGGATGCGCTGGATCAGGCGGCCGGAGTCCCACTCCCCGTTGCCGTTGTCGTCCTCGATCACGCGGATGCGCACCGTGCTTATTTCGAGGTAGTCGAACGTATATTTTCCGTCGCGCACCCCGCGCGTTTCGCGCATCACCTTGCCGCCCTGGTCGAGGATCTGGATCACGTAGCGGCTTTCGGGGGTTTTGCCCTTGACCGTGAGGTTGATCACCGCGTAATCCGACGCGGGCATCACGGTGAATTTTGCCCGCAGGGTATCGTTCCGCTGCCCTGCGATGTTGCCGATCGCCCCCGCCGGGATCACCAGTTCGTACTGTCCCTCCGGCACCCACGCCGACTTCAGCGCCCAGTGCAACATATTGGCCGTGTCCTGCTCGAAGCGGAACCGGGCGCGGTATTGGTTGCCTTCCTTGTCGCTGCGGGTGAGTGTGACGGCCGCGCTGTCGATGGCCGATACGGGGATCTCGAACGTGAACGGGATGTTATGGTAGGGGTTGAGTTCCTGGCGTGCGTCCACTTTGTACCTGAACGGATTGGGAGGGGGCAGCGTGTCGTTCCTGTCTTTTTTCTTCGGTTCGAAATATTTCCACGCCAGGGCGAGTTTTTCGGTGACGGGCCGCAATACGTTGAGCGAGTCGTGCTTCAGGTAGGTGACCGAGCCCCTGATGGTGTCGGGCAATTCGGCCGAAGGTACGTCGAGCCACAGGCTCAGCGAGTCGCGCGTAGGCTTATAGTATTGGGTGATGATGCGCGAGGAGTCGATACCGTATAGCGTAAGCGAGTCTATTTTAGGGTACTTGGCTCCGAACACCAGGTCGATGCGGTGCTGCGAAGGGCGCGACGCTTTCGAAAGGTGCTGCCGCCGGAATCCTTCGTCCATGAAGAGGCGGAAATAGAGTTGCGGGTCGGGGACGTTGTATTTGCGGGTGGTGTCGTAACGCACCGTGAATCCGGGCAGCCGCGTGGGGTTGCATACGCTGTCCAGGAACGCCACGCGGTCGATTCCCGGGTCGTAGAGGCGGTTGTCGTTCTTATCCTCCATCGCGTAGACGCGGTAGTCGATCGGCTTGAGGTTTTCGGCGATGAAAAGGCCGTTGGCCTGGGCGCGTGCGACGGCGTCCGGGGCTTTGAACGGCAGCGAGTCGTATGCGGCGGTGTCGCGCCGCGCGTCGTAGAACAGGATGTAGGTTTTCGACACGCTGTCGCGGGTGCGGGCATCGACCGTGTAGCCCGACATGAGCATCGAGTCGATCGTCGCACCGGTCGAAAAGACATACCGCAGGTCATTGAGCGGATTGCCTTCGTTGTTGTCCTGGACGCTGCCGCAGAAGTTGAGCGAGTAGGTCTGGTCGGGCTTCAGGGTGTCTTTCAGGTCGATCTGGATGCCGCGTCCCTTGATGGTCAGCGTGGGCTGTTTGCTCGCGAAGGGCGACATATAGAACTCCTTATGCTGGTCTTTGAGGACGACATACTCGTCGAACTCGATGAAAATGCGCTTTTCCTTGAAGTTGGTCGTGCCGTAGGCGGGGGCCATGCCTCCGGGGATGACCCTCGGGGGCAGCGTATCGCGGGGGCCGCCCTGCGGGGCCATGGGGTTGGCGCAATTCCACACCGTTCCCAGCCCGAAAAAGGCTGCGAAGCATAGTTTTACCGCCGTTTTATACAGGTTCCTACCCATCTGCACACACTATCGACCGACAAAGATACGATTTTTCGGGAGATTCGCCCACGGCGCCCGAAAAAGAGGCTTCGCCTCCGGCGGGTTCCTTTTTCTGCCAGGAGAATAAAGGAACCCCAAAGGCCGGCGCCCGGGTACCCGCTACGGATTTTTCCTCGCCGGCGAACAGAAATACCACTTCGTTACAGGTTCCGGTTCGCCGGCCGTTCGAAAAATCCTGCGGGTCCCAACCTGCGTTCCAAGGGCGCGATCTGTCCCTTGTAAAGGCCTCGGGGATGGTTTCTCTTCGACGCTCGGCCGTCGAAGAAGGCCGAGCGTCGGGGCGTTATTCGCTATATTCGGGCTGCGTTGCGACCCGCGCGGCTCTTTAATAAGGAGGTGCGCTCCTCCCGGCACACGGGAAATCGGCGACCTGCGCCGTATAAGGGTTGTAAAGTGATTTTGCCCTCCTGAAAATTCGCCCTTCAGGGAAGGCCGCCGGGCCGCCGCCGCCCGGCGCGGAGGGCTGAAAACCGCGTATTCATTCTCCGCTGGCGGCAGGCTGCAAGCCCGCCTTTTGTTTTTCCCGTGAAAGTTGCTACCTTTACCCCTGCTTCACAGGCGAAATAAATAATATTGCTTTAACGCCGATTGAGGGCTGGACCCCCGGTGCGGTGTTAAAGCTGTATTGTTTGTAGTCTGTGAAGCTAATGAACAAGCCGGGGGTTCTTTTATTTGAGTGCTACTCCCAACTTGGCGAAAATCAAAGAACTTCTTAATGGGCTGTGGGTCTTTACGGTGCGTGAGCGCCGCGCCATCCTGTGGTTCATCCCTGTCATCATCGTGGTGTCATTGGTGGTGGCGTCGCTCTCGCGGCCGCGCTTCGAGCAAAGCCTCCATGCGGCTGCCGGAGAACCCGGCCAACCCTTCGCCGCACCGCACCCGGAACCTGCGGCCGCAGCAACCCCTTCGCTGTTCCGTTTCGACCCCAACACGATCGACTACCGCGGCCTGCGCAAGCTGGGGTTCACGGCGCGTGCCGCCTCGGGCATCCTCAGGTACCGCGCGAGCGGCAAAATTTTCCGCATCCGGGAAGATTTCGCCGCCTGCCGGGACGTGGGCGACTCGGTGTTCTATGCGCTGGAGCCCTATATAATAATAGGTGCGCAGTTTGCCGTCGGGAAATCCGCTGCCGCCGTACCCGCCGCGCGGCCCGGAGCGTCCGCCGCACCCGTCCGCGAATCCCCCGCACCTTTCGACCCCAACGCCCTCGACGCCGAAGGTTTCCGCAAGTTGGGATTTTCCATCCGCCAGGCCGAAGCCATCGTCAAACGCCGCGAACAGACCGGCGGCTTCCGGTCGGCGGCCGAGTTCGCGGAATGCTATGTGGTCAGCGACGAAATGTTCGCACGCCTGGGACCTTATATCCGTATCGCTGCGCCCGCCGTCGAACCCGCCGCGCGCATCGAACTGAACGCCGCCGACTCGGCCGGGCTGGTCGCGGTGCGCGGCATCGGGGCCCTGACCGCAGGCCGTATCGTCGCCTACCGCGCACGCCTCGGGGGTTTCGCACGCGCCGGACAACTGGCCGAGGTCCAGGGCATGACCGAACAGAACTATGAAAGAATTTTACAACAAATTTCGGTCGACAGTAGTGTGATTCAAAAAATAGATATTAACTTTGCCCTCCCGGAAAAACTGGCCGGACATCCGTACATACCCTCTGCGGTGCTGCGGAAGATAGTGAAAAACAGGCAATTGAAAGGAGGTTGGAGTACACCTGAAAGTATGATCGAAGACGGAACGTTGACCGAGGCCCAGGCGGCCCGTTTGGCTCCGTACCTCAAATTCACTCCAATCCTTAACCGATAAAAATTTTTACTGTAATGATCATCATGCCCATCAAAGAGGGAGAAAACATCGAACGCGCCCTCAAAAAGTTCAAACGCAAATACGAAAAAACCGGCGTCCTCAAAGAGCTCCGCTCGCGCCAGTATTTCACCAAACCTTCCGTGACCAAGCGTAAAGCCATGCAGCACGCCGTCTACGTGGAGCATATGCACCTGGGCGAGGAATAGCCGCAGGCGCAAGACATATTATCAGGGGCAACCCTCCCCGTCCGGATGTGTATTACGTATGCTGTGAAGCTTGAGAACAACGGCCCGGAATTTCCGAAAGGAAGTTCCGGGTTTTTTATTGAGGCCGATGCGGAATTCCCTCCGTCGCGATGCAAGGCCGTCAGCCGCAGCCGCCCGGCGCGAGGGGAATTTACGGCCCGGATCGCATAAGGCACGGCCAATGTTCCGCTTCCGGCTCCCATTCCCGCCGGGCAGCCCGCAGCCGGCGGAGGGTCGGGAATCGGAGCCGCAGGTGAAATTTCCCGGCACTCCGCCGCCGATGGCTGACGACTGGCGGCTGACGGCCTCCGCAGGAGGCCGGGTGGGCGACATGAATTTTTGTACCTTTGCGGTAAATGACCGAACGGTTCCTGACATACCTGCGCGCCGAAAGGCGCTATTCGCCACTGACCGTCAAGGCCTATGGCGACAGCATTGCCATGCTTTGCGCCTTCCTGGGCGTGGAGCCTGCCGGCCTCGATCCGGCGGCACTCACCCCGGACGACCTGCGGGAATGGGTGATGGAGCTTGGGCGGCAAAAGATGAATCCCGCTTCGGTCAACCGCCACATCAGCGCCGTAAAGGCTTTCTGCCGCTTCCTGCGCCGCGAAGGGGCCGTCACCGCCGACCCTTCCGTCCCTATCCGCCTGCAAAAGAAACCGCTCAAACTTCCCGCCCACATCGAGCAGAGCCGCATGGGGAAGATCGCCGCCCGGACTGAAGAACAGGACTCCGCGCGCGACCGCCTGATCATATTGCTGCTCTACGCGACGGGCATCCGGCTGGCCGAACTAGTGGCCCTCGACCGCACGGACCTGTCGGCCGACCGGTCGGAGATGAAAGTCCATGGCAAAGGCGGCCGTGAGCGCATCGTACCCTTGCTTCCGGTCGTCGGCGAGTGGATCGGGAAATATACGGACGAAATAAATAGGCAAAATATTTGCTTATCCGGTGAAAAGGCGTTAATTTTAGGGAAAAATGGAGGGCGCATCAGCCGCAGCGAGGTCTACCGTGTGGTGAACAGGGTGTTGGCGGAGGCGGGGGTGCAGGGCAAGCGAAGCCCTCACGTGTTGAGGCACACGTTTGCGACCCACCTGCTGGACAACGGCGCGGGGCTGCGCGAAATACAGGAATTGCTGGGGCACAGTTCGCTGGCCGCCACACAGGTATATACGCATAACACGATCACCAAACTGCAAGAGGCTTACAGGAACGCCCATCCGAGGGCACGAGATAAAAAATAAAATTAGGAGGACCCGCTATGAACGTAAAGATCCAATCCGTGAAATTCGACGCTGACCAGAAGCTCATCGATTTCATCGAGGCCAAAATGAACAAACTCGAACGCTTCACCGAAAATGTGCTTGCCGCCGAGGTCATCCTGAAGGTGGACAAAGACCACGAGAAAGGTAATAAACTCGCGACGATCAAGTTTGACATTCCGGGCACTGAGTTGGTTTCGGAGCAGCGCTGCAAGACTTTTGAGGAGGCTGTGGACCTGGGTGCCGAAGCCATCAAAAAGCAAATCGAGAAGTTTAAGGACAAACATAAATAACCGGGTCCGCCGCGGGCGGCCCCGGCAATGCGGCCGCCTCCACATATTTTTCCTGCGTACCGTTCCGCCTCTCCGGGCGGGACGGTTTTTGGATATGGTTTGATCGGTTACGGGGAAGGATGCGTTTGATGTTAATTCATTTTTAGCATGTCGGTGCCCGGCCCTTATCTGCTCTCCATCATCCGGGGGCACGAGATACTAAATAAAATTAGGAGGACCCGCTATGAACGTAAAGATCCAGTCAATGGATTCCGTAGAAGCCGATTGACTAGCTGATACCTCCCCCCGCCGGGGCGCTGCTTTGGCGCGGGTGAATTCAGCGAAACTGGACCAATCCCCTTGAGAAAGGAGGTTGCCTGCCGGAATTTTTCTTATATGGAACTTAGGATGTGTGAATACATCCCGGGTTGGCCCTTTACCGGGAATCGCAGAAGAAACAAACCCGTTATTTCACGAGTTTGTTGGTGTCGGTATCGGGAAAAACGACCCAGGGGACGAATGTTTTGGCCTGTTCGAAGTCCATGTGGGCGTATGAAACGATCAGGACGATGTCGCCCACGGCCACCAGGCGTGCCGCCGCGCCGTTCAGGCACACGCAGCCGCTTCCGCGTTCGCCTTTGATGACGTAGGTTTCGAGGCGTTCGCCGTTGTTGATGTTGAGCACCTGGACTTTTTCGCCGGGGATCATATTGGCCGCGTCGAGCAGGTCCTCGTCGATGGCGATGCTTCCCACGTAATGGAGGTTGGCCTCGGTGATGGTGACACGGTGGATCTTCGATTTAAGTACCTCGATCATCATAGCCTTAGAATTCTATGTTGTCGATCAGCCGTACACCGCCCGCCTGCACGGCGATGCAGCCGCGCGGATGGGCCGCCGACTCCCACGACGCGATGCGCCCGAGGGTTTGCGGATCGACGATGTTCATATATATTACGCTCAGGAGGGGATTTTCGTTTACCTCCTCCGTGATTTTTTGCTCGGTCAGTGCGGGTGTCGCCTCGCGGGACTGCACGGCACGGCTCAGGGCGGCATGGATCCGCGGCGCGGCGGCGCGTACCTCAGGGGTCAGCAGCGCATTGCGCGAACTGAGCGCCAGGCCGTCGCGGTCGCGTACGATGGGGCATTCCACGATCTGCACCCCGTAGCCCAACTGCGCAATCATGGCGCGGATGACGGCGATTTGCTGGAAATCCTTCTGCCCGAAGAACGCTTTGGAGGGCTTCACGATATCGAACAGGCGGCTGACCACCTGCGCCACGCCGTTGAAATGGCCCGGCCGGGTCGCTCCCTCCATCACTTTGTCGATCTGCCCGAAGTCGAACACGCGGGTATCGGGCTGCGGATAGATTTCATCCACCGAAGGGGCGAAAACGACGTCCGCACCCGCTTCGCGCAGCCGTGCAAGGTCCGCTTCGAGGGTGCGCGGATAATTGCGCAGGTCGCCCGGATCGTTGAATTGCGTGGGGTTCACGAAGATGCTGACCACCGTGGTCCCG
Source organism: Rikenellaceae bacterium (assembly GCA_031551595.1). Taxonomy (GTDB): domain Bacteria; phylum Bacteroidota; class Bacteroidia; order Bacteroidales; family Rikenellaceae; genus JAVBOW01. Next base: position 7,818 of record JAVBNK010000177.1, read on the forward strand.
CACTCCGCGCGGCAACGCCCCACCAGCGACAAATGGCCTTCATGCAGGGCGCCCATCGTAGGCACGAATCCCACGTCGCCCATGGTATCCAGGCAATTACGCAGGTCTTGGCACGTAGTCAGTACTTTCATTCGTTTCTCTTCGCGGGGCAAAGTTACGTCAAAGGATCGAGCCGTGCAACTCCTGCCGCAACTCCTGTATGGGAAAATCCGGCATTTGTCGAAGTAAAACCGGCAGGATGAAACTACAAGACATGGTGGATATTATTGCTTCGGACGAGGTTATGGGTATGCAAAAAGAGAGGATTAAGAGCAGGTCGTGTATACATTGTCCCATTGATCCGTCGGGGCCATCCATCCTTCATACACTTTACCTTTGACAAGTTTGCGTACTTTTAGCCAATTGCCGATAAAATCAATGACCGTATACATCCCGGCGTTGTCCTCGCCTTTTAAAATACACACAATGCTTTCCTCCCGATCCGGCGATCGATATAAACTCAATGTGTCGATCACCTCTTTCTTAAAGTAAATCCCTAAAGTTTTGTCTTTTTTTATCCATCCTTTGCCGATTGAGTCCCCCTGCCCTGAATATTCCGCCTGCACATGGAACATGGAATCGTTCTTCTCCAGAAGGGTAAGCAACACATACTCGCCGTTTCGAATATCATGCTGCAATTTTTTGACAATCTTTCCGCCGGGCGTATCATAGAGGTATTTCATTCCCGCATAGTCAGGATCAATAAAAACTCTCGCAGTGCCGCAATCGTTTGGGGCAATGCCACAAACGCCCCCACCCCAAAAAAACAGTAATATCCAGATTTTTCTCATAATCGATACCTGTTTTTATTTTTCTCATTCGGGACTCTTCAACAACTCGGTTACGTAACGGTCGATATCTTTCCTGAGCTTGTTGTAGAGGAAGCAATCGCGGTAGTTCTCGTTGTCGAGCAGGATGTCGCGCACGTTGCGGATCGAATTGTTGTAGTTGCTCTGTTCGTTGCGCAGGGCGATGCCCTGTTTGGACGAAAGCTCGATGCGGCGGTTGGTGAGCAGCATCAGCTGGTCGCACACGGCGTGCAGCAGCACCATCACCACGTTATCCATCAGCGTATGCCCCTGCATGAACAGGTAGACGTTGTCGGGGTCCAGTCCGCGGCGGGCGATCTGGCCGGCGAAACGGTTCATCTCCCCGTCCAGGTCGGGATGGTGTTTCTGCAGCGTTTCGATGCGGCGCTCGACCTGCCGCGCGAGCCACGAGATGGTTTCGGCGCCGCAGTCGGAGATCTCCAGGTAGTTGATCTTGACGCTGCTTTTAAAGTCGAGCAGCGTGAAAAAGCTTTCGGTTTTGCGCTGGGCCGACAGGGCGTACCAGAGGAACAGCGGGTAGATCGTACGCGAGTAGGCGGCCAGGAACCGTTCGAAGTCGAAGATGCGGGTGTCGTTCTTGGTCGCCTTGACGCAGACGTTGTGCAG
>JAVBNK010000001.1:0-42429 GCA_031551595.1 Rikenellaceae bacterium
GGGGATGCTCAAGGACACGATACACACCCTTATCCCCGACACGATCTACGCCCGTGGGGTGGAATACCTGAACGATCGTCGCTACTCGAAGTCGCTGGAGTACCTCGACGCCTACCAGGACCGCAACACGGTGATCGCCTACCTCTCGCTGGGCTACGACAAGCGGGCCTATGACCTGCTGATGACATTCCCGAAGACACCCTTCAACGAATACCTGAAGGCCATCGCTTGCGCCCGCCTCGGTCGTAAAGAAGAAGGGTTGGGCTACTACAAATCGGCCTGCGAGTTGGACGACCGCCTCGAATTCCGGGGCGACCTCGACCCGGAGATAACCTTATTAAAACAGTAAATGAAAATGAGAAGAATATTGGAATACGGGCTGGTGGCCGCAGCGGCCATCGCTATTGTCCTCATGCTGGCCTGCTGCTCGAAGATCGACGAACGGGTGCGCGAAGAGCGCATCCCACTGCCGCAGGGCCAGGTCGATCCGCCGGACCCGGACTGGAACAACCCCTCGGACATCGACGGGAAACACATCAAACCGCAATAGGATGGAACCTCAGCACGACAACCAAACGCAGCCCATACCGGGCTGTATTTTTGTTACAATCGACGAACGGAACCGGGTGGTACGGGCGCAAATACACACTGAACCGCAGGCGGATTTTCAGAAATTCATCCAGGAAAACTATAACGTCCATCGTTTGAAGCCTGAAATTCCCAGCCATTGGATGAGTTGCTATCATGTACCTGATCTGCGGCAAGTGCCGAAACTCAACCTTACGGACAACACCGGCTTTCTTAAAGAATTGATGCCGCTGGAAGATCAGTTAGGGATTGTCAAGGATAAGCCGGTGAACCTGATCGACGCTTCTTTCTGCATTGAAAATAAGGTTCCGCTGCTTTCGCCTCAGGCAGACCGGGTGGAATTGCATAAACTCCCAAAATACAGGGATTTCTGTCTGATCAATCAGACTATGTTACGAAGGAACTGATCAGAGTTTAATGTTGCACAACGCGAGGCATTGCTGAACATCCTTCATGAGCAGCATCCACGCTATAAGCGTGATACGCTGCCGCCACGGGTGGGTGAATTGTCGGAAAAAGAGCAAGTGCCAAAACAAGAGGAACCGCTAAAAGAGTCGGGGATCAAACTGAAACGAAGATAAATAACAACGGCATGGGTCAACCCATGCCGTTGTTATTTCGGCTTATTGATTAGCATGAGGCAAAATCTCCCTAATGAAGCAGAATATCATTCGTCCCTTCGCTTATTAAGCAAGTTGTTAGGCGAAGGCTAATTCATCCCAAAAAATGTCGGGCGAAAAACCATGAGTAAAGAATATAGTTAAATGGCAAATTTCAATGGCAAAAAAGAAAAAGAGTTGCGATCAGCGATCGCAACTCTTTCATTTTTAGGCTCCTCAGCCAGGACTTGAACCTGGGACCCCCTGATTAACAGTCAGGTGCTCTAACCAACTGAGCTACTGAGGAATATTTCGAAATCTACGAGATCTTTCGAAGGCCTGTCCTCCGGAATATCCTGCGTTTTCGGTGTGCAAATATATAGCTTTTATTTCTTCCAGCAAATTTTTAACCCGTTTTTTTATCCCTTTTCTTCCGCCCGAGCCTCAAAACCGATCTCCGTGAACTCACATCCGGGATGAAATTCCGCCAGATACGACTGCAGGTAACGGCGCGTATCGGCCGTAATCTCCGGTGAAGTTTCCGGATAAAGGTTGTAGACCAAATGCGAAACCGCGATCCCCCGGCGGCGGCATACCTCAAGGCTCAACAAGGTGTGGTTCACACTTCCCAACCCCGGATTGGTTACCAGGATCAACGGCAAATCGTGCTGCACGACATAGTCCGCCATCGTGTAAAAGCCGTCGACCGGCACCATCAGCCCGCCCGCGCCCTCGACCAGCACCACGTCGTAACGCGAAGCCAACGAAACCGCATTGCGCATTACCGGCGCGAGGTCCAACCGTACCCCGTCGATGCGGGCGGCCAGGTCGGGCGAGGCCGGATAGGTCAGCCGCAAAGGGCAGGTCGTGCCGTCCATGTCTTCGGGCAGCAGCGGCAGGCCCATCAGCCGACGGTGGGTGGCGATATCCTCCGATACGGCGCCGGCAGGACAGCCCGTCTGGATCATCTTCATGGTCGCCACGCGCAGCCCCCCGGCCGTCCAGCGACGCGCCAGGATGCCCGTAGCATAGCTCTTACCCGCATCAGTGCCGATGCCGCTCACGAAATATACCTTTCCCATCAGGACTGTTTTTCGGCACAAAAATAGTACCTTTGCCCGGAATCGGCAAGCATTATGGAACGGTTGGAAAAAAAGATAAGGAACGGTCACCGGATAGGTTTCGAAGAGGCTGTGGCGCTGGCCGGGAATACGCCGTTGGAAGAATTGTGCGCGCTGGCCGACCGCCTGCGGCGGCATTTTACGGGCGACCGGTTCGAAACGTGCTCGATCATGAACGCGCGGTCGGGACGCTGCCCGGAGGATTGCAAGTGGTGCTCGCAGTCGCGCCATAACCGTGCCCGGGTCGACATCTATCCGTTGGTCGGCGCTGTGCAGGCCGCGGCGGCGGCGCAAGACAACGAGCGCCGGGGGGTGAACCGTTTCTCGCTGGTCACCAGCGGACGGGGGATGTCGGCGGCCGAAATGGATAAGGCGTGCGAACTGTACGGAGCCATCCGGAAAGAGTCGGGGATCGCCCTGTGTGCGTCGATGGGACTGCTGGACGAAGTACAGATGCGCCGGCTGGCCGCCAGCGGGGTGACGCGCTACCACTGCAACCTGGAGAGCGCCCCGTCGTTCTTCCCCGCCCTCTGCTCGACCCACACCATTGGACAAAAACTCGAAACTTTACGCGCAGCGAAGGCCGCAGGGCTGGAAACGTGCTCGGGCGGCATCATCGGCATGGGCGAAACGCGGACGCAACGCATCGAGCTGGCCGTGGCGTTGCGCGACGCGGGCGTGGATTCGATCCCGCTCAATATCCTCAACCCCATCCCCGGCACGCCGTTGGAAAATATGCCCCCGCTGCCGGACGGGGAGATCCTGCTCGCGGCGGCGATGATGCGTATCGTCAACCCCGCGGTGCACCTGCGGCTGGCCGGCGGGCGCATACGCATCACGCACCTCGCCCCGCGCCTGCTGCACTGCGGCGTGAGCGCGGCTATCGTCGGCGACATGCTCACCACCGTCGGGTCGAACGTCGAAACCGACCTCGAAATGTTCCGCCGCGAAGGATTCCGTCAATAATTTCAATACCCTTCCTTCCCGGATCGCATGATCGGCCGATCCGGGAGTCCAAAGATCAGCCATGAAAAATAAAATCGAAGAAAAATTAAAACAACTCATAGGACTGGAATTTTCCCAGACCTCAAGAGCGGCCAATATGGAATGCATGAAATTCGGCACGATCACCTCGTTCCTAAAGAACGGCCGACAGGTTAATATCGGAGAATTCGGGCTGCATTTACAATGTGCATGGAGGATTACGGACGAATCCGTGATTTTAACGGCAGACCTCGACATGTATAGCCAACCCGACGAATTCGCGGCATATGATGCAGATTTTAATTGGGATAAGGAAAACGGTAACCTCAGGGATATCAGGTTATCAAACCTGCTTAAAGCAAGAACATTTATCGTAAAAGATGTAAAAGCGGATTCTTGGGGTGGTTTCGAAATCTCATTTGAAAACAATGTGAAGCTGACAGTCTTTCCAAATTTATCAGACAAATCGGAATACAATGAACTTTGGAGGTTGCTGAACAATCGTGATGAAAGCAAACCACACTTTGTCGTAAATGCTACCGGAATAGAAGAAGCATAAAGTTATCTCCGTAATATCCATAATATTTTGAATTGACGAGGTTATCTCCTAAATTTGGGCCTGCCGATGACAAAAAAACTGATATATACGTTTTTCGCCGTGATGGTGTGTGCGGTGTGCACGGGCCAGCAGATGGCGTTCGACCGCAAGGCGTGGGACTTCGGCACCATCCGCGAAGCCGACGGGCCGGTCAGCTACACGTTCCGGTTCACCAACAAGGGCAAAACGCCGCTGGTGATCGAACGCGTGGAGGTGAACTGCGGATGCACGACCACCGATTTTTCGCGCGAACCGGTCATGCCGGGAAAAACCGGACGGCTGAGCGTCACGTTCGACCCGGCGCACCGTCCCGGGCCTTTCAACAAGACGATCGTCGTGACGGCCAACAACCGTTCGCTACAGGTCAAACTGGCGGTGACGGGTACGGTGCAGGAGCGCGTGAAAACCATCGGGGAGCTCTATCCCGTCGACCTGGGCGGCGGAGTGAGGATAGACACCCGTGCGGCCTACTTCCGCAGCGTGGCGCAGGGCGACGTGAAATCGATGGTGGTGCGGATGGTCAACACCTCGCCCGACGCCCGGACCATCGGCGTGCAGGCCGATCCGGCCTACCCCCAGCTGACAGTCAACGCCCCGGCGACGATCTGCGCCGGATGCAAACGCGACCTCACCGTTACGTTCGACCTGACCGGGAAGAAGGCTGCCTACGGCGTATTTTCAAGTAATATCGAGATAACCGTCAACGGCAAACAAGCCCCGACGCCGATCTCCGCGGTCGCTTACGGCGTGGACGATTTCGGCACGAATCCCGACGTGGACCAAGCCCCGCGGGCGCGCTTCGACAGGCAATACCATGATTTCGCCGACATCAAACCCGATACGAAACCCCTCCCGGCCACCTTTACGCTCACCGATACCGGCGCGGCGACGCTCATCGTGCGGCACGTGAAATGCGGGAATGGGCTGACGACCGACCTGCGGGCGGGCACGGCCATCGGCGCAGGCAAAAGCGTGAAGTTCACGGTGACGCTCGACCCGTCGCAGTTTGCAGCCGGACCGGCCAACCAAAGCATCGTCATTATCGTCAACGACCCCCTGCGCCCGGTGCGCGAGGTGAGGATCGCGGCGGAGATCAGGTAAAAGACCCTGCGCTGCCGCGGGACATTGGAAAAATACAAAAGACAGTATAAGAATGTTTGAAATCGTAAAGAAAAAGCAACTCACCGACAACATCTTCCTGATGAACGTCCATGCGCCGCGCGTGGCCCGCTCGGCCAAACCCGGGCAGTTCGTCATCGTGCGGGTGAGCGAGCAGGGCGAACGCATCCCGCTCACGATCAGTGACTACAACGCCGAAGAGGGTTGGGTGTCGATCGTCACGCAGACCATCGGCGTATCCACGCGCAAGATCTGCGCGATGAACGAGGGCGACGCGCTGGCCGACTTCGCCGGGCCGCTCGGGCAGCCGTCCGAGTTCATCCACCTGCCGGCCGGAGAGCTGGCCGCCAAGCGTTTCCTGTTCATCGCCGGGGGCGTGGGCACGGCGCCGGTCTACCCGCAGGTCAAGTGGCTGGCGGAACACGGCGTGAAGGCCGACGTGATCGTGGGCGCGAAAACGGCCTCCATGCTCATCCTGCAGGACGAGATGCGTGCCGTGGCCGGGACCCTCTATGTGGCGACGGACGACGGCTCGGAAGGTTTCAGGGGCATGGTCACGGACCTGATGCGCGACCTGCTGGACAACCGGGGCAAGACATACGACGAGGTGATCGCCATCGGCCCGATGATCATGATGAAATTCGTCGCCGCGGCCACGCTGCCTTACGGACTGAAAACCATTGTAAGCCTCAACACGCTGATGGTGGACGGCACGGGGATGTGCGGGGCGTGCCGTGTGACGGTGGGCGGCAAGACGCGCTTCACGTGCGTCGAAGGCCCCGAGTTCGACGGCCACCAGGTCGATTTCGACGAGGCGATGCGCCGCCAGGGCATGTACCGCACCCTCGAATCGCGTGCCGCCCGCATGGAAGAGGAGCGCGCCGCCGGACACGACTGCAAAATCGGGTTGGATAAATAACGACTTATACGTTAGTTTTTTCCGGCAGCTTGGTCCTTGGAGAATTCGCGCCCGGAAATTCTGAAGTCCGCAGGCGTTAAGAAACGGCGTACGTCCAACGACCGTTAGACACTATAGGTGGCTAAAAGGTAGACGCTCACCGCCTTAGTCGCAGGACAAACAATTTCAGCGAATTCGACGGGCCATAGCTTTTTTGCCTGCTTTTTGTGCGGTAACAAAAAGTAGGTCGCCCGCAGGCAAAAAAAGCGCCTAAAATAAAAGAACGATCAACATAACCACAATTAATAATGGCAAACAAAATACCGCGCGTGCCGGTGCGCGAGCAGGATCCGGCGGTACGCGCCACGAATTTCGAAGAAGTTTGTTACGGATATAACGCCGAGGAGGCCACCCTCGAAGCCTCGCGGTGCATCAACTGCAAAAAGCCGCGCTGCGTGGAGCAGTGTCCGGTATCCATACAGATCCCGCAGTTCATCGGAGCCGTCGTGGCCGGCGAGGTGGAGCGTGCGGCGCGCGTGATCGCGGCCGACAGTTCGCTGCCGTCGGTGTGCGGACGGGTCTGCCCGCAGGAGTCGCAGTGCGAAGGCGCCTGCATCCTCGGCGTGAAAGGCGAACCGGTGGCCATTGGCAAGCTGGAGCGTTTCGTGGGCGACTGGGCCATCGAACATGGCGTCAACACGGCCGAAGTGGCTGCGCCGAACGGCCATAAGGTGGCCGTGGTGGGCAGCGGCCCGGCGGGCCTGGCCTGCGCGTCGGACCTGGCGAAAATGGGCTACGCGGTGACCATCTTCGAGGCGCTGCACAAGCCCGGCGGCGTGCTGGAATACGGCATCCCGGAATTCAGCCTGCCGAAAAGCCGCGTGGTGGCCAAGGAAGTCGAGAATGTGAAACGTTTGGGCGTGAAGATCGAAACGGACACCATCGTGGGACGCACCGTGACGGTCGACTCGCTGATGGAGGACGAAGGGTTCGAGGCGGTGTTCATCGGCTCGGGCGCAGGATTGCCAAAATTCATGGGTATCCCGGGCGAAAACCTTAACGGAGTGGTGTCGGCCAACGAATTCCTCACCCGCGCCAACCTGATGAAGGCCTGGCGCGACGACTACGACACCCCGATCCACGTGGGCGAGCGTGTGGCCGTGGTCGGGGGCGGCAACGTGGCGATGGACGCCGTGCGCACGGCCAAACGCCTCGGAGCGGACGCCCGGATCGTCTACCGCCGCTCGGAGGCCGAACTGCCCGCACGCGTCGAAGAAGTACACCACGCCAAGGAAGAGGGCATAGTATTCGACATGCTGACCAATCCGGTGGAGATCCTCGGCAACGAGCAGGGCTGGGTGGCCGGGATGCGTTGCGTGCGGATGCAATTGGGCGAGCCGGACGCCTCGGGACGCCGCTCGCCGGTGGAGATCCCCGGGTCGGAGTTCGTGATGGAGTGCGACGTGGTGGTCATGGCGCTGGGCACTTCGCCCAACCCGCTGATCGCCGCCACGACCCCGCGGCTCGAAACCACCCGCTGGGGCGGCATCGTGGCCACCGACGAGGGCGCCAGCTCACGGCCGGGCGTATTCGCGGGCGGCGACGCGGTGACCGGTGCGGCGACCGTCATCCTGGCCATGGGCGCGGGACGCAAGGCGGCAAAAGCCATCGACCGATATATCCGGACAAGGCCTTAGGCAGGCTTCATTCGCATGTGGCAGATACTTCATGCGGACTCCGGACAAGGAATTTTCGTATTCTAGGCTGACAGGGGAGGGCTTGCAGGGCCACCGGGGAAAGAGGCGGCTCCGCTCCCAGGCAGAGTTTGCGTTACATTAACGAGGGCCCGGTTTCGACATCGAAACCGGGCCCTCGTTAAGCCATGGTGGTCATTACAGTTTGAAACTCACGCCGAATCCGCTGAAGAAAGTGGAAAAATCACAGTCGAATCCGGAGATCGAACTGGAACGGCCGTTGTTTTTATCCTTTTCCGTATCCTTAAAATACCCCACATTTCCTATCGAGGCGGTGATTGTAAATTTGCCTGCAACGGTATAAGCCAGGCCCGGACTCAGATTCACATTCCAGTTGGAAAGCTTGAATTTCAGGTTCTCCGCATCTTCGCTTCCGCCATAGGTTTCTGTATAAACCTGTTTCAATGTGCCCCATTGGCCACCGCCCTCCAACTCGGCGTATAACCGCAGGTTGCCGAAAACGGGAATATATTTTCGAACAGCCAGGAAAGCGCCTGCCATATTTCTTTTCGAGTCGTAATTACGCCAATTATCACTATCGAGGAAATCATTGCGTTTCTCATGACCAATATAAACTTCCGGCCCGACGAGTCACGACCATGTATCGGCTAAGTAGTATTCAATATTAAGAGACCCCGAAAATCGTGTGTTTTTTCCATCGCTTTTAGAGAGAAGGTCGGATGAGTCATTTTTCGAAGAAGAAAATCCCAGACCCCCGCCGGCCCAGAAGGTTCCCTTTTGCCCGGATACGCACAGCGCCGCGGCCGCAAATAATAAAGAAAGAACAGTTTTTTTCATGGTTTTTGATATTGTTGGGTTGGACATACTGCCGCCAATACGGGTAACGGCGACCCGGCTTGAAAGCGAGAAGCTTAAGCATCCGAAAGATAGGATGTTTTTTTCAAACTATTTCGTATTTTTGTAAAATAAATTATCCCCCATTATGATAATCAACGAAAAACAGGAACGCGAACAGAACGTGATGCAGGCAGCGCGCATGATGATGACCGCCGCCCGAACCGCACCCAAAGCCAAGGGTGCAGACCTCCAGGAAATCGTCGCCGTGACGGGCGACGACCTGAAACGCCTTGCAGCCAAGATGCGCGAGCTGAGTCCGGTGATTGGGATGAAATTCTTCATGCGCGACGCCGCCGGCGTGGACCAGGCGCAGGCCGTGGTGCTGATCGGCACGCGCCAGCATACGCAAGGGCTTAATTGTGGTTATTGCGGTTTCGCCACATGCGCCATAAAGACGCAGCATCCGGCCGTACCGTGCTATTTCAATGCCGTGGACGTGGGCATCGCCCTGGGATCAGCCGCGGCAATGGCGGCGGACCTTCGCGTCGATACCCGGGTGATGTACTCGGCCGGCATGGCCGCACGCAAACTCGGGATGATCGGCGACTGCGAAGGCGTGATCGCCATCCTGCTGAGCAGCACCAGCAAAAACCCTTTCTTCGACCGCGTGTTCGAACAGAAATAGGGACGAGGCATCCGTCCCCGGTCCCCGCTTCCGACGGAAGCGGGGATTTTTCATATCCGCGCCTCGCCAGAAGACGCCACGGGGTGAAATCACGACATGAGCCTTACGGGAGCAGGGCCTCGGATCCTCCCGCGGCGGGAGTCGGCACCATATTTGTCTTTAAAAAGGAGTGAAACGGCTCCTGAAGCCACTAAAATGCTGTAATCATGGCCCTGCACACCAAAAGAACAGGCCCGCCGGAGAGTGCATACGACAGGTATACCCTTTCCGCCTCGATGGGCAACATCCCGAAGTACCGGATGCCCGACGGGCCAAACGACCCGGACGAAGTGGCCGAACTATTGCTCGATGAGTTGCTGCTGGACGGCAACGCCAAGCAAAACCTCGCCACGTTCTGCCAGACCTACGCCGACCCTCCCACGCGCCGTATCATGGACGCCTGCATCGACAAGAACATGATCGACAAGGATGAGTATCCCCAAACGGCCGAGATCGAGAACCGTTGCGTGCACATCCTGGCCGACCTGTGGAACTCGCCGCAGGGCGCCGCCACCATGGGATGTTCCACGACCGGATCGAGCGAAGCGTGCATGTTGGGCGGGCTGGCCCTGAAATGGAAATGGCGCCAGCGCCGTGAAAAAGAAGGCAAACCCGCGGACAAGCCCAACCTGGTCACCGGCCCGGTGCAGGTATGCTGGCATAAATTCGCCCGTTATTTCGATGTCGAGTTGCGCGAGATCCCCATGGCGCACGGACGGCTGCTGATGAGCCCCCGGGAGGTGTTGAAACGCGTGGACGAGAACACGATCGGGGTCGTACCCACGCTGGGGGTGACCTTTACGCTCCAATACGAGGACGTGGAAGCCGTCAGCCGGGCGCTGGACGAATTGCAGGCACGCACCGGACTGGACATCCCGATCCATGTCGACGCGGCCAGCGGCGGATTTATCGCCCCGTTCCTGCAACCCGGCCTGGTGTGGGATTTCCGCCTGCCGCGCGTGCGGTCGATCAACGCCTCGGGCCACAAATTCGGGCTCTCTCCCCTGGGGGTGGGCTGGGTTGTATGGCGCGAGGCATCGGACCTGCCCGAAGACCTGATCTTCCGCGTGAATTACCTGGGCGGCGACATGCCCACGTTCGCGCTGAACTTCTCGCGGCCCGGCGGGCAGATCATCGCACAGTACTACAACCTGCTGCGCAACGGCCGCGAGGGCTACCGCCGCATCCAGGAGGCCTGCGAAGGCCACGGCGTATGGATCGCCGGGCAAGTGGAGAAGACCGGGCTGTTCGACATCCTCTACGACGGGCGCGGAGGTGTTCCCGGCGCGGCGTGGATGCTCAAAAAGGGCGCGAAGCCCGGTTTCACGCTGTTCGACCTGTCGGACCGTATGCGTACCCGCGGCTGGCAGATCGCTTCGTACGCCCTGCCGCCCGATTGCGGGGATATGGTGATCCAGCGAGTGCTGATCCGCCACGGTTTTTCGCGCGACATGGCCCAGTTGATGATCGACGACCTGCTGCGCTCGATCGACTACTTCGCCAAGAATCCCGTGCGCAACGCCATGACCGAGCGCGAAGCCGGAGGATATCGTCATTAACGCAGCCGGCGGAAGGCGGGCCGAAGCCGAAACGACAAAGAATCCCGTGGCAAACAGCGGGGTATCGCAAGGGCGCAGTCGCCTGTGGCAACTGCCAACCGACGCCAAGCCGGACGCCATCAAACTTGTTTGAATGGCCGGGGCGCGAAGCAGGAAAAGCCTGCAATGCAGGCTTACATCCCGCGGCCCGAACCGACGTTCGCGCGAGGGCGGAATCGAACCCGTTCGAATGCTGCCGGGCAAAGAGGGGGAAATGACCGCGAAGCGGGCTTACCTGCCGCAACCGCAGGATGCGAACCGCAAGCGACGGGGAATCAACCCTTACAGAATAAACTACCCCGCCGCAACCGACGCTGCGGGCGAGGGCAGAATCGAACCCGTTCGAATGCTGCCGGGCAAAGAGGGGGAAATGTCCGCGAAGCGGGCTTACCTGCCGCAACCGCAGGATACGAGCCGCAAGCGACATACAGAATAAACAACCCCGCCGCAACCGACGCGCTGCGGGCGAGGGCAGAACCGAGTGTACTTGAGTTATGCCGGGCCGCGGGGAGGAAACCCATGTGCAGCATGGGTAACTGAAGCTTTGGGGGTATCACGAGGACGCCGTTGCCTGCGGTAACCGCCACATCGCGGCCCGCGCCTACGGCGCGCCCCCGCAGCCGCGGGATGTAAACAACAAAACGCAGTAAACCGACGCGAATTCAACCCTTACATACTAAAAAACACACGTTTATGAAAAAACACATCACCACCTGGCAACTGGCACTGATGACCGCGGCGGCGGTGATCAGCCTGCGCGGGCTTCCGATGATGGCCAAAGAGGAGATGACCATGTTCTTCTACATCTTCTTCGCCACGTTCCTGTTCCTGATCCCGGCGGCGCTGGTGAGCGCCGAACTGGGCAGCGCCTTCGCTTCGAAAGGCGGCGGCGTGTACACCTGGCTCAAAGAGGCTTACGGCCCGCGGGCAGGCTTCACGGCGATTTTCCTGCAATGGATCCAGAACGTGGTGTGGTATCCCACGGTGCTGTCGTTCGCCGCGGCGGCCGTCGCGTTCCTGGTCGGACGGCAGGGGCTCGCGCAGAACGGCACGTATGTGGGGATATTCTCCATCGCGGTCTACTGGCTGGCCACACTGGTCACGGTGCGCGGCACGGGCACCATATCCAGGATCACCAGCCGCGGATTCCTCATCGGCACGGTGCTGCCGGGCGTGGTGGTCGTGGTGATGGCTGGGGTGTGGATCATCGCGGGGCACCCGGTCGCCATCGAGTCGCTTCCGGCCGACGCCACATCGCTCGTCAACGCCGATGCGGGCCACGTCCACCCGCGCCTCTTCCCGCACATCACGGGCATGGGTACGATCGCCTTCCTGGCCGGCATCCTGCTGCTGTTCGCAGGCGTCGAGGTACATGCCGTACACGCCTCCGAAATGAAAAACCCCGCACGGCAGTTTCCCGTGGCGGTATTCCTCGCCGCACTCATCTCGTTCGCACTCTTCACGCTGGGTTCGCTGGCCGTGGCGGTGGTGATGCCTTATGAACAGATCAATATCCAGGACGGGCTGATGGTGACCTTCCGGCACATGTTCTCCACGTTCGGCGCCGGATGGATGACCAACGTGATGGGGGCCCTGGTAGCCTTCGGGGCGCTGGCGGGGGTCACCTCGTGGATCTCCGGCCCGAGCCGCGGCCTGCTGTGGACCGCCCGCGACGGTCAACTTCCGAAGCCCCTCACCAAAATCAACAAAAACGGCATCCAGGTCAACATCCTCATCGTGCAGGGCGTGATCGTGACCATCCTTTCGTCGCTTTACTTCGTGATCGACGACGTGAGCGTGGCGTTCTTCCTGCTCAGCGCCCTGACCATCGGCCTTTACCTGATGATGTATATGCTCATGTATGCCGCCGCGATCAGGCTGCGCCGCACCCGGCCCGACCTGCCGAGGGCTTACCGCGTCCCCGGCGGACGCAAAGGCATGTGGGGCGTGGCGGGCATGGGGCTGATCGCCGTGGCGTTTTCGTTCGTGGTGGCGTTCTTCCCGCCCTCGCAACTGCCTGTGGGCAGTCCGGGAATGTATGTGGCGCTGGTTTTTGCCGGTAACGTCATCTTCCTCGGCATCCCGATCGTAATCAGTTACACGAGGCGCAAAAAACTGCAGAAATGATCCCCTCATACATCTCCTTCGGACTTTGGCTGAGCCAAAGTCCGGCAGCCCGCAGCCACCCGGCGCGGAGGGCTGCGCTTAACAGCCGCTGGCTGACGCTTGCCTCCGCCGGCTGCGGGCACAGACGCACAGGTGATCCCGGCGGCTCGAAATCGAGAAGAGCCTTTCTGTTATGCGTTCTGTGTTCCCTCTGCCTGCACTCCCCGGCCCAGGAGCAACCTCCGGCCACCACGCGCAGAAATACCGAGAACAACCGCGGCGGCGGGATCGTGATCACCGACCTGAAAGGGATTACCATGCGCATCGGGGGCTTCATGCAGGCCGATTTCATACACGACTTCGACCAAGCCTCCGTACACGACGCCTTCCAGCCCTCGTCGATCACCGTGCCTACGGTGCGCGAGGGCAATACCGCCTTCGGCATCCGCCAGTCGAGGCTCAACTTTTCGGCTGCGGGGCCTACGCGGCTGGGCGAACTGTCGGCGCTCTTCGAGTTCGACCTAAGGGCCCCGGACGGCGGGGTCGCCCCGCGCATCCGCCACGCATGGATCGGTTTCGGCCGGTGGGGTTTCGGACAGACGTGGAGCAATTTCATGGACAGCGAAGCCTGGCCGGAGATCATCGACGCACAAGACCCCAACGCCTGCCTGATCCGGCGCCAGGTGCAGGTGCGTTACACCCTGCCCTTGAGCGACCGCCACACGCTGGCTTTCTCGCTCGAAGATCCGGGCGCCGACGCCACCCTGCCCGACGCGGACGGATGGGAAACGCGCACGCTGTGGCCCGACGCGACGGCGAGCTGGCAGACGGAATGGGACCGCAACCACATACGGATCAGCGGACTGCTCCACCCCATTTCCTACCGTTCGCCCGGCCGCGGGGCGGCTACGGTGTTGGGCGGTGCGGGCAACTTCTCCGGCACCATCGCCACCAAAGGGAGCGACGCAATCAATTTCCAGGCCTCGTACGGTACCGGCTACGCCCGCTATATGAACGACCTGGGCGGGATGGGCTACGATGCGATGCCCGACCCGGCGGACGGCGACCGCCTGAGGACGGTGGACATGGGGGCCGTATGGCTCTTCTACGACCACTGGTGGAGCAAGAGCCTCAGTTCGAGCGCAGGCTGGGGCTACCTGCATGTGCGCAGGCAGGATTTCCTGCCCGCGGACGCCGTATCGTCGACCAATTACGGTTCAATCAACCTGCTGTGGCACCTGGGGGGCTACTTCAAGACGGGCGTGGAGGTGCTCTACGGCAACCGTATCGATCAGGACGGCAGCCGGGGCGACAATTTCCGCATCCAGTTCTCGGCCTTCATGCGGCTGTGATGCCCACGCCACATCCGGACATGGCGCCCTATCGTCATTCACAAGGCTGCTGCTTCGGGGCGGCTTTTGCGCGGCAAGTTTTTTCCCGACCCGCCAACGTTTTAAGCGTCCCCGGCCTTTCTTCCTTATTCCTGCGTCCGAAGCGCTTTTCGCAGTTTTTAGCGGCCCTGCTTTCGGGTACTTTATTGATCCGGTCAGACTCTTTGGCAAATACAAAATAATTTCGCCCTTCCGCAAAATTCCCGTTCCGGAGAGGGTTTTCAGGAGGCAGACGCAGTGTGCCCAAAAAAACCGCCCCTTCCGGGGGAAGGCTTACCAATGGCCTTACGAGCCTCAATCCAATCTCATTCTGCCATGGGCCAAATGGCCTGAAAGGCCGGTTTGCCTGCCCGCCCCTGTCAACCGACGCCAAGCCGGGCGCCGTCAAACTTGTTTGAATGGCCGGGGCGCGAAGGAGGAGGGCAAAGCCAACGGGCGGGCAGGGGTGGGATTATCCGCGCCAATACAAAGACAACCCTGCCCCCGCAGGCAAGGTCCGCGCCATTGATAAAACCGGGCATGAATTTCCCCCGTTTGGATTATCTTTGCATCCGCACCATGCACTCCGAAACCGACATACCGCACGATCCGCAGATCAGCGCCACGCTCATCGAATGGTACGCCGCACACCGCCGCGAACTGCCCTGGCGCGAAACCGCCGACCCCTACCTGATCTGGATCTCGGAGGTGATCCTCCAGCAGACCCGCGTGGCGCAGGGGACGGACTACTACCTGCGGTTCACGGGGCGTTTCCCCGACGTGCGCACCCTCGCCGCAGCCTCCCCGGACGAGGTGTTGCGCCACTGGCAGGGCCTGGGCTACTACAGCCGGGCACGCAACCTGCACGCCGCCGCACGGCAGGTCGCGGAGCGTTTCGGGGGCATATTCCCGGCGACGTATGAGGAAGTCCGCGGGCTGCCGGGGATCGGCGATTACACGGCGGCGGCCGTCTGCTCGATCGCCCGGGGGCTGCCCCACGCGGCGGTGGACGGCAACGTCTACCGTGTGCTGGCCCGGCTCTTCGACATCGACCTGCCGGTCAACAGCGGTCCCGGGCAGCGTTATTTCGCACAACTTGCGGCCGCTTTGCTCGATGTACGGCGGCCGGGTACGCACAACCAGGCGATGATGGAATTCGGGGCTTTGCAATGCGTCCCCCGGTCGCCCGACTGCGCGGCCTGCCCCCTTGCGGGGCGCTGCCTGGCCCTGGCGCACGGGCGCGTAGCCTCATTGCCCGCGAAAATCCGCAGGCAAACCACCAAAGCCCGGTATTTCAACTACCTGGATCTGCGATGTGGCGGACGGACCGCGCTGGTACGACGCACCGGGGACGACATCTGGAAAGGGCTCTACGAATATCCGCTGATCGAAACGGAAAGTCCGGCCGGTTTCGCGGAATTGCAGCAAACGGAAGGATTCCGCACCCTTGTGGACGGAAATTTCAACCTGGCGGAGAGCGTCACGATGCCCGCCCATGCGCTTTCGCACCGGGTGATCCACGCCCGGTTCCACCGCATCGAAACCGACCGGCTGCCCGCAACGTGCATCCCGGTGGCCATACGCGACCTGGACGGGTATCCCGTATCCCGCCTGACCGAACTGTACCGCGAACGATAAGGCCGGTCGGCGATCCGGCCCGCAGGCCGTGATCCGCAGAGCGCTATCCCTGGGTATTCTTATCGCGGTAGGAAAGTTTGCGCGATTTTTCCTGCAAGGCGATCTCCTCTTCGGTTTCAGCCACGATATCGAGGTTATGGGGCATGGGCCGCGCGTTCTCATCGACATAGCAGAACGTCAGGAAGCCCTCGCAGAACACCTTCGCCGGGTCCTTCTGCAGGCGCACGCGCACGAACGAATCGACCGTACTGCGGCGGGCCAGCACCAGCATACTCTCGAAACAGAGCACCTCGCCGGCATGGATCGGGTGCAGGAATTCCAACCCGTGCATCTTCAGGCAGACGATATTATGCGGTTCGAGCTTATCGGCCAGGGAAATGAACCCGGCTTCGACCACCCATTCGGCGCAACGGCCTGCGAAAAGGGTTTTGTGGTGGTTCAGGTCTTCGTTTTTGACAAGGCGGTGGGAAATGACTTTGGTAAACATAGGGAATCGGTTTATCGTTTTTCACCTTCCTGCGGCCCGGCGACCGGGGTATAGGGCTGCAGGCAGGCTAACAGGTTATCCGGGTGTGTCCACACCAACGGTCACGCCCTGATGAGCGTCAGTATTCGTCGGGCATCGCGGCCAGCCGGGCGGCGGTGGACACGGGACCGTCCTTGCAGACACAGGTCTTGCCCCCGCTGCAGCGTCCGCGCTCGCCGCACTCCACGTAACGCCCCGGGTAAAATCCCAGGATTTTCCGTGGCTGTTCGGAATAAAACACTGCAAAGATGTATATTTTTTCAATACCCGATACCATTTGGGGTTTTATGCGACTATTCCGATACGGGGCAAAGACGGCACGGTACGCGCATACAACCGGCATGGACCGGCGTGATGAAAAACGAATCCCCTGATGACGCCGGGCGGCGCGGACAACGGCGGCACACGCCCGGGATGCGACACGAAGCGGGATTTCGCGGCGCAGGCAATCCCGGCATAACGCCGGTCTATGCATCCGTGTACCGGCAGATATTGTGCCTGTTGCGGCGGAATTCGGCGGGGGAAACGCCGGTGATCTTCCGGAAAGACAAATAGAACGAATTGCGGTTATTGAACCCCACCTCCGATGCGACCGTATCAAGGGTCATACTGTCGTAACCCGGATCGGAAACGATCCGTACCGCCTCACGAATGCGGTACTCGTTGATATAAAAATTGAAATTTTTCCCACATACCTTATTGACAGCCTCCGAGAGGTAGGTGCGGTTCGTGCCGAGCATGTGCGCCATCAGGCCCAGGGTGAGGTCGGGCCGGATGAACAACGCGTCCTGTTCGACCTGCCGGCGCAACCGTTCGATCAGCGCGACCTGGCTGGCCGTGGGCGCATCCGCAACCGGGGGCCCCGCAGGCAGCGCGTCCGTGCCGTTCACCGGAATGACTTTCCTGTTTCCGCCCCGCAGGCCATCCGCCGGGGCCCTCACGCGTTTCGAGCGGAGATGCCTGTGGATAACGCACAGCAGCACCGCCACCACGCCCGCCAGCGCGAACAGCATCGCCAGCATATCCTTGCGGTAGTCGTCATTGCGACGGGTCGCTTCGAGCAGTTCATCCTCTTTGACCCGGGTATCGTAAGCCACCTGGGCATGCAGCAGGTCGAGCTCGTGCGCCCGGTCGTCCATCGCACGCATCAAAGCCGAATAGCGCTCATGCGCAGCCAGCGCAGCCGCCATATCGCCGCCGCGCTTCGACGCATGGTATAATATGTTCACCGCACGGCGCATCTCGCCCTCCATGCCCTGCTTCTCGGCCGCCCCGTAAGCCATCCCGCACAGCCTGGCCGCCTCGGCATACTGCCCCATGCAAACGTTCATCGCCGCCCGGGCGTTCATATCCACCGGGTACATATCCCCGGCCAACCTGCATACCTGGCTTCCCTTTTCGACATGGTATGCCGCCGTCGGGAAATCGCCCATGGCGGCATAAGACAACCCCATGGCGTAACAGGCCATGCAGGAACCGGGATCGAACTCCAGCGCCTCGGACAGCATGGCGATGCTCCGCCGCGCCGAATCACGCAGGCTTTGCGGAAGCGGCTGGTCATATTCATAGGCGTTCAGGCCGTCGAAGAGCAGTTGCGAGCGCCCGAAAAGGCAGCCGGCCACACACATGCTGTCGCCCTGCTTCAGGGCGGTCCGCAACGCGAGCCGGTAGTAAAGGTCCGGATCGATCCCTTTGGCGCCCCCGCCGCACATCCGCGCGGCCTCGCCCACGGCACACAACATATTGCATTTGATCTCGGGGGAAAGCTCCATCACGGAGGTTTTCAGGAAATATTCGAGCGCCTTCCAGGGCATTCCCAACCTGACGTAAAGCTTTCCTGTGGCGTAATAGGCCCTTGCAATGGCGTGCGCATCGCCCGAAACGGACGCATAGTGCAGCATATTGTCAGCAGCGCGGAAGCCCTCCCTGTAATCGCCCCGCCGGGCATGCATGTTGACGAGGATCTCGTTGGCCAGCACGAGGGTCGTCAGGTCGTTGCTGCGCTCGGCGGCCAGGGCGATCGTTTCGAGCTCCCCCAACAATGAATCGGGAAGTGCACCGGACACATACATTTTATAGGCATCCACAGCCGGGACAGGTTCCTGCGGCATATTCACATCGGCCGGAGACACGGCGCCGCACCCTCCCGCGGCGAACGCCACAGCAGGCAGCCACAAAAAACGTGCAAAAATCGACGATGTAAAAATTCCCCGCATAGGCAAGAGAGTTTGGGCTCCGGTACGGACATACCGCACCTTTCACAGCTATTATATAGTAAACCAGCGCATTGACCAATACTCCGCCGGCACCGACTTTCTCCTTGCGCCACCTGCCGCTTTGCGGCGGCTTCGGTTCGCCCCCCTGCCATCCGGGCAAACCCGCCGGGTCCCGGCCCGGTATCCGTCAGTCGTGTCCGGAACGCACCCCGTTTCTTACACAAATATACTAAAAATACGTACAAAAAAAGCCTTAATACGCACAAAATTCGCCTTTTAGCGTTAATGCGCACCCCCCTTTTGTGTCATTTCCGTAACGATTGATCAATATTTACATTTTTTGTATATCCCGTTCCGGCCGGAAAGAGGTGCATGTCTATTTTTGTTGACGAGCAACCTGGAACAGGCCCCAGGCAATCGAAGCTAAGCACAACCCGGCGCTTTATACCCTACGTATAAGCGCCGGTATTTCAAACAACCAAACTTAAATTATTATGCCGCATGGAAAGAACAAGGAAAATCAGACGGCTTCTGCTGCTGTCGTCGCTCCTGCTGCTATCCCCGGGCGTATGCCTTAAGGCGCAGGTGCTGGGGGTGAAGACCAATGCCCTGGCGTGGGGGACCGCCTCGTTCAACGTGGGATTGGAATGGGGATTCGCCCGCCACTGGAGTTTCGACGTGGACGGGATCTACAATCCCTTCAGCTGGAACGACGGCAAAAAGACCCACATCTGGGGCTTCCAGCCCGAGGTGCGCTGGTGGCCAGCCCACCGTTTCGCAGGACATTTCCTGGGAGTGCACGGCCACTACGCGATGTACGACTGGGGGCTGCACAAGTACCGCTACAAAGGGCAACTCTGGGGTACGGGCGTATCCTACGGGTATGCCCTGATGCTCTCACGGAGCTGGAACGTCGAAGTCAACGCCGGTTTCGGCTATACGCGCCTGAACGACGACTACAAGTACGACCGGCGCGACGCCAGCATCACCTACCCTGCCGAAACCCGCGAACAGTGGGGGCTCTCGCGTGCAGGGATCAGTTTCACGTATTTCTTTAAATAACCGGGACCATGAGAAAAAATCTACTACTGATCGCCTCTTTGTGTTGCGGACTGCTGGCCAGCTCTTGCGTGAACCTGCAGAAAATCCGCCAGTACCCGCAGGTCGTGGTCGACGTGCCCGGCAAGTACCTGCGGGAAACCGACCGCCAGGTCGACGTGCGTTTCGACGCAGGCCTCGCGGAGCAGTATTCCTCTTGGAACACCGGGATCATCCTGCAACCGCTCTTCATCGGCCCCGACTCGCAACAGCTCGTCATGCCCCCGATGATCGTCGAAGGGTGGCAGCACGGCATCTTCAATAAGCGCATGGCACGCTACGAGTCCAAATACGCCGACCGCATCGCCGACCGCCACAACTACCAACGCCACGGCACCCTCGCCGAGTACGCCCACAAGGTGCGCTACGAGGATTGGATGCGCGGCGCGGGCCTCTATGCCGACCTCTATGCCGACGCCTTCAAGGAGCGCGTCCACCTGGGACGCATTCCGATCACGTGCGGGCTGCTCGACTTCCGCCAGTTCATCCGCCTGACCCCCGACGAGGGCTACTACTACCGCCGCGGGGTGCCCGTGGCACGCATGGTACGCGGCGGCGAGGCCGTGCCCAAAGAATGGGGCAAGACATTCCGCTTCGACTCCCCCGAAATGATGGACCAGAACGGGGTATGGAACGAATTGGCAGGCTATGTAAACTCGCTGAAGCTCGATCCCGAAGTACAGGACTACGTGGTGCGCGTGACGGTGAGCAACTCGCCCGAAGGCAGCCTCGACTACAACCGCGAACTGGGCGTAAAACGCTTGGACGCCATGAAACACAAGCTGGCGATGCACGGCATCCCGTTCGAGAAATGCCACTTCGTGACCATCGACGAGGGCTGGCAAGCGCTGTATGAACTGCTGCCGTCGCTCGGGCTGCGCAACGCCGACCAGATCGCCGCCATCATCCGCGACGAACCCGACGCAGACCGCCGCGAACGCATGATCCGCACGCGCTACGGGGCCGACTACCGCAAAATGGTACGCGAGGCCTATCCGAAGTTGCGCTACGGCGAAACTATCGTTACGGCACGCTACAAGGGCATTGAAGGAGAAATTTACCGCCATGCGGACGCCGAATTCGGCCTCCCGGCCATGAACGGCGAGTTGATCTCGCTGCGGCAGCTGCCGGCCGGCAGCGCCGACGTGCCCTCGCTGGCCGCCGCAATGCTCGATGCGGTCAAGGCAGGCGACTACAAACGCGCCGAGCAGATCGCCGACCGCATCCCCAACGCCAAGGCCGACGCTACGGTACGCTACGACAAGGCCCTCGTATTCATTAAGGCCGGCCGCACGGCCGAAGCCAAGGCCTTGCTCAAGGGGCTTGGCGACATCCCGGAATCACGCTACAACCTGGGATTGCTGCAACTCCTGGACGGGGAATACGGGCAGGCGGCCGACAACATGGCCGGCTATATCGACATCAATGCCGCCGTGGCACAGCTCTACGCCGGACGCGACCAACAGGCGGCCGACATCCTGCTGCTCTCGGACGGCTGCCCTGAGCGGGATTACCTGCTGGCAGTGGCCTACGCACGCCTCGGGCGCACCGGGCAGGCCCGGCAATACCTCGACCGGGCGCTGCAGGCTTCGCCCGCGCTCCGCGCCAAAGCCGCCTGTGAACCCGACCTGTGCAACCTCGATGCAGGCACACGATAAACCATGAAAAAATCAAAAAACACAGCGATATGAAAAACCATTTTCTCAAACCGGCTTTGCACCTGGCGTGCATAGGCCTTGCAGTCGTCATGACGCTTTTTATGGCGGGTTGCAACGAAGATGACATGCCGTTCGTACAACTCCCCTCGGAGAACATCGAACTCTCGCCTGCCATCGAGAAACACACCGTCGAAGTGCGCTCCAACACCGCGTGGACCGCTACCAGCGACCAGAACTGGTGCCGCGTGCTGAACGGCACGGGTAAACACCAGGGAGCGTTCGAGATCGTTTCCGACGCCAACCACACCACCGCCGAGCGCACCGCCCACATCACCGTCACCGGCGGCGGATGCACCTGCACCCTCCTGGTACGCCAGTCCCCCGTGGACGGCTCGCTGGCCCTCTCGACCAACAACGTAGTGTTCATGAACGCCCCGGACATCTACACCGTCACCGTGATGGCCAACGACGACTGGAGCGTCACCTCCTCGTCGCCCGCATGGTGCAGCGTATCGCCCGTTTCGGGCAGCGGCACCGGCTCATTCAACATCAGCGTGACCAAGAACACCACCGGGCGCGAACGCACGGCCGACATCGTCGTGGTAAGCCAGGCCAACGGCAAAGTGATCTCGCAGAAAGTGGCCGTCACGCAAACCATCGACGCCTACTACCTTGAAGTGCCCGTCACGGAGTACCTGCTCAACAAGGATGCGGCCGATATCAACGTGAAATACCTGCTCAAAGGCCAGGATTGCACGGTCGAAGTGACCCCGAACGTCACCTGGATCACCGCAGGCACCCCGGGTAACGGCGCCGTAACCCTCAGCGTAACCGAAAACACCACCGGCCTCAAGCGCGAAGGCACCGTCAGCTTCCACACCGTAGGACAGGCCGGCAACCCGATCGTACGCACGGTAACCATCCACCAGTCGGCAACCGAGAACGTACTCGACGTGCTGGTCAGGGACATCAACGTCCACCCGATGGGCGAAACGGTCCGCATACCGATCGTGGCCAATACCACCATCGACGTGCGTTGCAGCTCCGACTGGTGCCTCGCATCGATCGACGGAAGCGACATCGTCATCGAAGCCGACCTCAACAACACGCAGACCGCCCGCGAAGCCGTCGTGACCGTATCCGTCACCTCGTCCAAAGGCGAACAGTTCTCGAAGACCTTCAAGGTGAAGCAGGCCTACATGGAGATCAAATTCGAATTCCCGGCCGAGGAGTACTTCTTCAAGTACCAGGGCGAAACCCGCCAACTGCTGCTCACGGCGACCGGCGATTGGGAACTCGCCACCTCCGACCTTCCCCAATGGCTCACCATCACCCCGACTTCGGGCACCGGCAATACGGCGATCACCGTGGTCGTCGAACGGAGCCGGTTCATCCAGGAACGCAGTTTCGACCTGGTATTCAACAGCCTGCTCCTCAGCAAGGCGTGCGTGCTCAAGATCACCCAGGAGCGCAATCCCAGCTCGGCCATCGACGACTACAAGTACCTCGGGTTCGGCTATGACGTGAACGGGGAATTCGCTTCGGATATCGACGTGAGGGCCCAGATCCTCGACTGGACCAAACTCGACGACGAGGAATACATCGCCAACATCATCGCGCCCAACAGCACCGAAGAGAGGTATGTCTACGGCAAAACCCTCGAGGCTTACCAAAACAGCCTGACCGTCAAGGCCGGAGTGGACGCCTCGTTCAAGGGATTCTCCGCATCGGTGAAAACCTCCTTCTCGACACAAACCATGTCTTCGTCCGAGAACGAGTTCGCAAGCTTCCGCCACATCACCAAGAAGCAGTCGATCAAGCTGCACGCCAACCTGACGGCCGCCGACCTGAAGAAGGTCATGACCGATCAGGCCAAAGCCGACATCAACAACGCGGCGATGCCGACCCTCGACCTGGTAAAGCGTTACGGGACGCACGTGATCACCGGCCTGATCCTCGGGGGGTCGCTCGACTACTCGATGACGGCCGACGTTTCCTCGATGTCCAAATCCGTAGACTGGGGTGTAGCCGTAACCGCCGGTTTCCAGGCTGCGGCCTCAGGCGTCACCGTTTCCACGGAATACCAGGAGTACGAAGCGGTACAGAAAGAATCGTCCAACTTCGAATCGAGGCTGTATGCCCGCGGAGGCGAGTCGCAGTACACCTCCGGCAAAGGCTCGCAGGCCATGTACGACTCGTGGCTGGGCAGCCTGTCCGACGCCACCAAATGGGTGATGGTGGACTACGACGGCTCTAAGCTGATCCCGATCTGGGAATTTGCCGACGACCCGGACCGAAAGGCACAACTGGAAACCGAGATCAAGGCCTACCTTGCCGCCGGGCTGGATATCAACCAGAATTCTTCGCACCGGACGGTCAACATAGCCGCCACCAACCTGGCCTCCCTGATCGGTGATGCGGGTAGCGTAGCGGAAACGCACTGGGTCATGAAAATAACGATCGACGGCGTTGAAAAAGCATGGCCGTCAGAGCGTGTGGAGGGTCCCGACAACGACGAGACCGACGGTCCGAGCATCACCGACCGGAACCAGTTCGTCGAAAAGAGCCTGAGCATCTACAAGCCGCACACCATTATCATCGACGTAACCGGTCACGAAGCTGACGCCTCGGGTAATCCCAATGAAAACTTCAATGGCCGCGTGGAATTGAATTTCGACCCCAATACCGGCAAATGGATGAAGGGCCTCGACGACGTGACCAACAAATCGTTCAGCGCCATATTCTCGGATGTCACCAAAATCAAATTCAGCCTCAACTGGTAATGTAACATCCTTCTGAAGAATTCCCCCGGCAGGCCTTCCCTGCCGGGGATTTTTTGCAGGCGGGGGATCTATCAACAGATTTTTTATTATATTGCACGTCAATTACTAACCCCAAAGCCCGCCGCCCACGGCCAGACGACTTAAAACCCTAAAAAATACCATCCCTATGAAGAAACTCCTTATCCTGTTGCTGCTGGCAGCCGCCGTGCTGCCCGGGCACATGTGCGCGCAGGAGGCGAAAGCCCTCAAACGCAAAGTGGCCATCGGACGGTTCTCCAACGAAACGCAGTATGCCAAAAGCATTTTCTACGACAAGCAGAACGACCCGATGGGCAAACAAGCCTCCGACATCCTCTCGTCGAAACTCGCCGCAAGCGACAAATTCCTGCTCATCGAGCGCCAGGACTACGACAAGATCGTGGGCGAACTGAACACCAGCGGTACCCTGTCGCAGGCCATCGGCGCCGACTACCTGATCATCGGCTCGATCACCGAGTACGGGCGCAAGACGATCGGCACCCAGAAAATGTTCGCCAACAGCAAGGAACAGATCGTCGAAGCCGGCGTGACGATCCGCCTGGTGGACGTATCCACGGGCCTGATCATCTACAGCGGCGAGGCCAAAGGCGAGGCCACGGCGCAGGACCGCACCGTGATGGGCCTGGGCAAGACCGCCGATTTCGACGCCACGCTCTCGGATAAGGCCATCTCGGCCGCGATCACCAAACTGGTCGAGAATATCATCGGCAAGTGCATGGACAACCCGTGGAAAGCCTACCTGCTGACCGTCGAGGACGGCGTATACTTCGTGTCGGGCGGGGCGAGCCAGGGCATCGCCGCCGGCAACACGTTCGCCGTGTACGAAAAAGGCAAAAAGGTGAAAAACCCGCAGACGGGCCTGATGATCGAGCTGCCGGGCAAGCAGGTGGGCAAGATCCGCATCGACCAAACGATGGGTAACACCCCCAACGACGAGGTTTCGATGGCCACGCTCATCGAAGGCACGGTGGACGCGGCGGCGCTCGACAAATATTACATCACCGAAATATAGCGAACGCCGGGGGAAATTCAAATTTATTTGAATTCCCCGGGGCGCACCCTGTATTCTTTAAATCAAATAACGGCCATGAAAAAATTATTACAGTTCTCGGCGCTTGCGCTGCTGGTCGCAGCGCTCGCCTCATGCAGCAAACAACAATACCGCACCTACTCCGGCGGGCAGGATCACGTATCGTACGTCGCCGTGCTGACCGACGGCCCGAAATACAAAGGCATCAGCGTGGTGGTCGACGGCAAGGCCTACCCCTACGGCAAAGTCTACAAGGTCAAAGCGAAGCAGAAAGCCCCTGCCGTAACCATCGAACCCGGTAAACACAACGTAAAAATCGTGCTCGACGACCGGGTCCTGGCTGAAGAGGATATATTCATAGGCTTGCAGCAAACCAAACAATTCATCCTGAAATAATGAAAAAACTAACCCTGATCGCCGCGGTCGCCTTCCTGGCAGCCTCCTGCGGCACGACCACCGCCGCGCTTTACGACTGGAAGGGCTACGACAATGCGGTGTACGCCTACATCAAGGCGGCCGACCAGCAAAGCGCCGACAACCTGATGACGATCTACACCAAACTGATGGCCAGCCAGGCCGGATCCCGCAAGGTGCCGCCTCCCGGCCTGTGCGCCGACTGCGGCTACATCCTGCTCAAACAGGGCAAAACCGCCGAGGGCAAAGACCTGCTGGTCAAGGAGACCGTGCTCTACCCCGAATCCAAACCTTTCATTGACCGTATCCTCAAACGCTTCGAAGAATGAAAAAACTGCTACTCATAGCCCTTTGCGGCATCATGGCCGCATCGTGCGCCACCCAAAAAACCGTCACCAAAGCCGACCGCTACAAAGCGCTCTACGACGAACGGCCGATCTCGATCCTGGCCATGCCGCCCATCAACAAAAGCACCAAGGTCGAAGCCAAAGAGTTATTCTACAGTTCGCTGATCGTCCCCCTCAGCCTGCAGGGCTACTACGTCATGCCCCCGCTGCTGACGATGGAGATCCTTAAGGAGGAGAGCGCCTATGACGCCGAGATGTTCGAAAACAGCTCGATGAAACCCGTGGGCGAACTGTTCGGCGTGGACGCGGTGCTGTTCACCACCATCCACAAATGGAACAAAACCACCGTCGCATCGCGCATCACCGTAACGCTGGAATACACGCTCAAATCGGCCAAGACGGATGAGATCCTTTTCAACCGCACCGGTACCGTCACCTACAATCCCAACTCCGGCTCTTCGGGCGGCGGACTGGCGGGCCTCGCGGTCAGCATGGCGGCCAAGATGCTCACCACCGCCCTGACCAACGAGATCATCGTCGGACGCAAATGCAACGTCTACACCCTGCAGGACCTGCCTGCGGGGAAATACAGCCCCAAGCACGGCAAGGACGGCACAACCCCCTCCGGCGAGCCCTCATTCAACGTGACGGTGCAGTAATACGGTCTATCCCGAATACAGTCCAGCCCCGGATCACCTCCGGGGCTGGTTTATTTTCATTCCACATTCCGCGGCGGGGGCGAAGTCAAAGATTTCGGGCGCGGGATGGGCGCTTGCCTATGGCAATTGCATCTTTGCCAAATCATACATTTCCATGTACCCGGCTCCCATGGCCTGCGCCGAAAATATTTCGGCGGCCCGGCGGCCGATCCCGGGAACCGCGACGCGGCCGCGCAGGGTGAACTCCAGCCTCTCGCGCAATGCATCCGCGTCGCCGACCGGAAACTGCAACGCCCGCAACTCCGGAAAACAGCCGGCGAATTCCCTGAAAGGGCCTATATCGGAGCCAATAACCGGTACGTCCGCCATGAGCGCCTCGACGAAGTTGAGCCCGAACCCCTCGGACCGCGACGCGCAGACCATGTGATCCGCCGCCCGGAGATATTCATCCACATTGGACACATGCCCCCGGAAGATGATGCGCGGATCGTCTGCGGCGAGGGCTTTGCATGGCCCCTCAAGCGGACCGCGGCCCAGGAATACCAATGCCGCATCCGCTGCTCTCATCATTCGAAACGCGCGGACAACCGTCAGCGGATCTTTGCCCCGGGATAAATTCCCCACCGCGACGTATATCACAGCCCCGGCGGGCAGTCCGAGCGTCCCGCGCAGGGCCGCTTTCTCCGCCGGAGCCGCCGGAGTGAAGCGGGTCGCGTCCACCCCGTTATACACAAGGCGGACACGGGCATGGCTGAGTTTCGGGGCATAGTAATCGCGCACCGTGGAGGATATGGCCGCACACGCTTCGAGCCGGTCGAGCCGGCGCAGGTAACGCCAGGCCATGTATCCGCCCAACAGGGCGCCTTTCGACGAGCGGAAATCCTCGCCGCATACGTTATGCAACGTCGTGATCTTCGGCGCCGGGGTTTTCATGTGCGAGGCGACCAGCACGGGATGGTAACCGTGGGTATGTATGATCCCGGCATCGCATCCGGCCAGGAAACGGTCAAGACGGGCAGCCACCCGGCGCGTACGGAGTTCGAGATCGGCGAATGAATACCCGAAGCGGTGTACCTCGACGCCCTCCCGCCCGAACACAGGGGCCAGGCTGTCCGGGGCCTCATCCATGAGTTGCAGCACGACGGGCCGGAAGCGTGTCCGGTCGAGGTGACGCACGATATTCAGCAGCACATGCACCGGTCCCGTCCCGCGCAACCGGTTGACGACATAGACCACCGTGGTCATGGTCTGCCCTCCATGCTTCGCATCCGGCGCAGGTCCAGGCCGTAGAATGCCAACCCGGCAGGCCAGAGCGCATAGCCCCACCACGGAAGGCCCAGCTCGCCCCGGCGCGGACCACGGTAGCGGATCGTGTAACGCCAGTAGTTAATGCCCGCCCGGAGGCGTGCCATGAAGCCATTGCACGGGTCTTTCGCAGCTCCGCCGTACGAGAGCATGCTGTAACGCGGGCTTTCGCGGTGGCGGCGGCGGATATGGGCGGTCAGTCCGTCGGGGAGGTACTCGCAGATATAGATATTCTCGTCGAACCACCTCAGCCGGTATTCCCGGGCGATACGGCGGAACAGCACGTCCTCGGCGCAAAACTTCTCCCCCTCGTAATCGGGGAAAGGATACCGGCGGACCACCTCCGTGCGCAACACTTCGGCCATATCGCCCCGCATCCTGTACCGGACCCGGTATTCGGTGCTCGTGCAGTCGCGGACGCCGAACGCAGTCCGGCTGCCGATAGTCCTGCCGTCGGGATGCGCCCTGCGGCCGGCCACCCCGCCGAAAGACGCGTCGCCGCGGACATTTTCATAATGGAACGCGATGCGTTCCAGGGCATGGTCCGCCAGGTAGTCGTCGCTGTCGACGATAAACAGCAGCTCGCCCCGGGCCTTTTGGGCGCCGATGTCGATCGCTCGGTGCTTGCCGCCGTTCGCCACCCGGCAATGCCTCATATCGAGTTTTCCCTCCGCCTGCATACGCTCCAGCAGCGCCGGGGTGTCGTCCGTGCTGCCGTCGTCGACCACCAGCCACTCGAAATCGCCGTACGTCTGGCGCAGTAAACTGGCGTACAGCCTGCCCAACGTGTAGGCACGGTTGTATGCGGGAGTAAAGACCGTAATTTTCATACCTATTGCAGGAAAAAGAATTTATAGTCGAGAAAATGACCGCCGCCGAAATGGTGTATCCGGTACAGGATCGAGAAAACGGCCAACGCCCCGACAGCGAGCAGCACCGGAGCCTTTTGCATATGGATCCGACTGACGATCAACGGGACGAGCAAGGTCAGCGCCAGGTCGAAATACATCGACACCCGGAACAGCACTTCGATATTATAGAATGCGATCAGCGTGGCGATATAGATCAGGTAGCATTTGACGAGCATTTCCCCTCCGGGCGCTTCCCGGATCCGGCCGTACATGACCCATATCAGGGGAACCATCACGGCGACTTTCACGAATTCGATCGGGTTTACCGTATAGCCGCCGGACTGGGCTCCGGCCATATACCCGTCGGCACGGCTGGCAAGAAACGCCAGCCCCGCATCATTCAGCGTGTCGACCAGGAACATCGCCCCGAGCATCCTGAACGCCAGGGCTCCCGTCGCCAGCAACAGAATACCGAACAGATTGACCCTGAAATACCGGATGAAAAAATAGGCGGGTATCAGCACCAGGATACTGTAATGGAACAATGCCCCGAGCAGGACGGCCCACACGAACCGCCAGTTCTTACCGTCGATCATATAGCCCAATGCGTACATGAATGCCACGACCGCCACCATCTGGCGCATCAGCACCAGGTTATAGTAAAAAAAGTAGAGCCCCGCATAGAGCACCATGCTCATCATGGGGTACTCGCTGCGGTGCCGGAAAAAACGCATCAGCAGCCACAGGGAAACGCTGGAAAGCAGGGCAATGAACATATTATACCCTATCCCCAGACCATTGCACAACCACACGCAGGCGCAGTATCCCGGCTCGAAATAATCCACAAATATCTGATCGGAACAGTAATGAAGTTCGTAGAACAGATAGTCCGATCCGCCCATGTTACGGAACCCGGCCGTCATGGCCAGCAATAACCAGATGAGTATTGCAGGCAACGTCCTCTGGCTGCGCGGAGCCAGGTCGCTCAGGCTCAACAGCGCAATGGCCACATAGACAAGCAGGAACCAATACATGTCCGGTCAGGTTTCGTATACTTTACATTTTGCCGTTTCACCGGCTGCACTATGACGTTCCTTACAGCCTTCCGCCAGCAGGCTTTCCCATTGGCCGACGATCTCCTCCGTCCCGAAACGCGCCAGCGCATCCTCCCGTCCCAAACGCCCGAAACGGCGCATTTTCTCCCGGTCGGCCATCAGGCCGAGCAACGCATCCGCCAGCGCATCCGTATCGCCCGGCGGCACCAGCGTCCCGTCCACCCCGTCGCGGATGATGTGCGAAGGACCTTTCGGGCAATCGAAACTCACGCACGGCAACCCGGCCATCCGGGCTTCGATGAGCACCATCGGCAATCCCTCGAACCGTGAAGACATGACCAGCAGCGAAGCCCGCCGGTAATATTCGCCCACCGACGCGGTGGCAGGCGTGAACACGACCGATCCGGCCACGCCCAACCGTGCCGCCTGCGATTTCAGCGCTTCTTCCCCGGCTCCCGAGCCGACGATGCGCAACGTCCATCCCGTACCGTGCGCCGCCACCCGGGCCCAGGCGTCCAGCAGCATGTCAAACCCTTTCTGGGGCATCAGCCTGCCGACCGCAAGCACCTCGCACGACTCCAGCGGGGCGGGGCCGCCCACGGGCAGCGTCGCGAAATTGCCGATATCCGCCACTTCGGCCTTCACATGGGCGAGATATTCGTCCCGGTCCCCGGACGTAAGTACCACCGTGCGCCACGACCACCGTGCGCACACCATCCTCCACACACGCCCCAGGCGCGACCCGGCATGGAACCCGAAATGCTCCCAGGTCACCACTTTTATCCCGGGGATCCCTGCGCACGCAGGCAGCGACACCTGCCCCATGGGCACGCCGACGTTGATCAGGCGGTCGTAACTCCCGCCGCGCAGCAAACGCCGCAAGGCGCGGACCGCCGCCCACCTGCGGCGGAAACCCGTCCCGAGCGGAAACACGCCGATCCCGGGCTCCACCTCAAAATAGCTCTCCGCAGAGTCGCCCAGCACGGCGAAATCGACCCTGTGGCCGCGCCGATGCAACTCGTTGGCCAGCGACGTGGCCATGCGTTCCATCCCCGCCCCCGGTTCGAGCGTTTCGATCAGCAGCAATACCTTCATCGCTTAAATCTCCTTTTGATGTAAAGCACGATGTCCAACAGCAGGCATCCCAGCCGGGACATACCCCAGTCGGGCATCCGGTAAAGCATCAGCGCCGGGCGCGGCAACACCCCGAGCCGTCCTATATCCTTATGCATATCGGGGAACGTGCGCCGCCAACGCGCGATGTCGCGCACCTGCCGGTCGTCCAGGAACGGCCGGGCGACGGTGAACTGGTAGGCTTTCAGGTACAGGTCCATCCGCCCGTCCGGATCGCGTTCGGCAAAGAAGCGGGTCAGGCATTCGGCACACCTGACCGTATCGTCGAGGTTCCGGGCCAGCCGCACCGGATCGCGGCATATCGAATCGCCACGGACGTTGTAGTGGTACAACGCCTCGGGAACGACCACCGTTTTACGGCTCACATAACGCAACCTGACTGTAAGCCCCTGGTCTTCGCACATTTCGACCCCCTCGAACGGCAGGATATCGTGATCCGTGTACAAACTCCTGCGCACCAATTTATTCCAGACGGCGGAGAACAGGATATCCCACCGCAGGCACATATCGTGATAATCCGCCGGATAATTAAACGTACCGGCCCAGTCGCCGTGGTGGGAAACGTACCCGCAGCACACCATGTCGGCGCCCTGCGCTTCGGCCGCGCGGTACATCGTTTCATACATGCGGGTATCCACCCAGTCGTCGCTGTCGCAATGGACGACATATTTGCCCGTAGCCGCTTTCAGGCCCGTGGTCCGGGCCGCCGCAAGCCCCATGTTGCGTTCGTGGCGCAGGACCCGCACCTGCGGCTTGCGGTGCGGGTACTCCTCCAGCACCCGCTCCAGGACCGCCATGCTCGCGTCAGGCGTGCAGTCGTCCACGAAAACATACTCCACATCGTCCAGCGTCTGCCCGAACAGCGACCGCAGGCAACGCCCGAACCAGGGCTCCACGCCGTAGACCGGCACCAATATACTTACCTCAGGCATCTTTTTCCCTCCATTTACGACATGCATACATCAGGTCTATCCCCAGGCATGCGACCCGGGCCATACCGTGCGCCGCCAGCCAATAGGCGGCCTTCTGGGAGCGGGAAAGCACCGGGCAATGCAGGATGGCGCGGTGGGACTCGGGCCAGGTCCGCTTCCAGCGGGCCACGTCGCGCATGGGGCGCTTGAACAGCAGCGCGCCTTTCGCACTGATCTTCATCTTATCGATAATCCCTGCGTATCTGTCCGACGCACCCTGCGCGGCATAGAACCGTTCAAGCATTCCGCCGATCTGCAACCGCTGCTCGAAACCCGTCCCATCCATCGTGGCGACGAGCGAATGCACATTGCACCGGTTGTAGTGATAGAGGGCTTCGCGAATGACCGCTGTTTTGCGGGCGAAGAAACGCATCCGGGCCGTAAGCCCGTAATCCTCGCCGTGGTCGATCCCCTCGAAAGGATAAATATCGTGATCCTCGTAAAGGCTCCGCCGTACCAGCCTGTTCCATAAGGTCACGCACAGTTCCCTGGGCGACATCCGGTCGTCATACCCTTCCGGGACCAGCAGCGGTACGCTCCGGTCCGGATGCTCCTCGAAATAGCCGCACAACACCATGTCGGCGTCCTCCTGACGGGCCTCGCGGTACATCCGCCCGTACATCTGCGGCTCCACCCAGTCGTCGCTGTCGCAGTGGATCACATATTCGCCCGCAGCCGCCCTCATTCCCGTCGTCCGGACCGCCGCGCTCCCCATGTTTCGTTCGTTGCGGATGATCCGTACCTGCGGTTTGCGCTGCGGATATTCCTCCAGCACCCGCTCCAGGATCGACATGCACGCATCCGGCGTGCAGTCGTCCACGAAAATGTACTCGATATCGTCCAGCGTCTGCCCGAACAACGAACGCAGGCACCTTTCAAAGTACCGCTCCGCATTATAGACCGCGATAATGACGCTTACTGCCGGGGTTTTCATTTTTTCACTATTTTCAACATCCTGTCCGTAAAATCCCTCATCCCGCCGCAGAACGCATAGAGCCATCCGTAAA
Source organism: Rikenellaceae bacterium (assembly GCA_031551595.1). Lineage (GTDB taxonomy): Bacteria > Bacteroidota > Bacteroidia > Bacteroidales > Rikenellaceae > JAVBOW01. Next base: position 32,989 of record JAVBNK010000001.1, read on the forward strand.
GGATCGCCCCGAACATCCCGCCCGCGATCAGGGCGTAGAGCGCCAGCCAGCCGTAGGAGCGCGACGGGTCGATCGCCACCAGGCCGATCAGCGGCACGAACACCGCCAGCGCCAGCGCCAGGGCGGCCAGGTGCACGCCGTACATCTTCACATAGTGCATCACCGGCGTGCGCAGCGTATGGCGGAACAGGAAATACGGTTTCCACAACTTGACCACCAGCACCTGGCTGGCCAATACCCCCCCGAGGATGCCCGGAAGCCCGAAGAACCACCCGAGCAGGATCGACAGCCCGACATTGAGCGCAGCTTCGGCGATGGGCGCCCAGACGTCGTGGAACAGCCCGGAGGCGTTGATGTAGATATCGACCGCCCCGCGCGAAAGGCCCACGTAGAGCGTGGCGACGATGATCGCCAGCGTCACCTGGTCGAGCAGGTATTCGCGCCCCACCCACAGTCCGATGAATGCCGGGGCGAGCAGCCACATGCAGCAGCAGGCCGTGCAGGCCACCAGGAAACGCGAGCTGAACAGTTCGCCGAAGAAGCGCAACGCCTTATCCCTGTCGCATTCGGCGATCAGGTTACCCACCCCGGCGGTCAGGCTGTTGGACATCGCCGCCACCAACTGGGTAAGTCCGCTGACGATGACGATATAGTTGCCGTACATGGCCACCGTCGTCAGCGAGGCATAGGCGTAAATAATGAGCGGGCTGGTCTGCGACAGCGCGAACCCGCCTATCTTATGGAAAAAAAGCTGTTTGGTGCGGGTCATGATCTGGGGGTAGGCATGGCGCAGCCGGCCGCCGAGGGCCACATCGGTCTTCAGCCACGGGTAATCGCGGCGGATCAGGCGTTCGATACCCAGCGTGACGGCCGTCGCGCCCGCGAGTTCCAACCCCAGCCACCACACGTAACCGTACGGCAGCCAAACGATCGCCGCGATCTGCGACAGCACCTTGGCTGTACGGACGTTACGATAGATACGCGTCAGGCGGTGGTCGCGCTGGTCGGCCGTCACCAGCACCTGGCGGTAGTTGAAGAAATAACCCGCCATCGAACTGCACAACATGACAATGAACGTGGCGTAGATATACCAGCCCGGCACGTCGGCCTTGGCGAAAAACCAGGAAAAAAAGCACATCAGCACCGCCGACGCCCCCAGGATGAACAGCGCGATGCGCCGGTAGAACCACCCCTGTACCGAAACGATGCCCCGGACCTGTTCCCGGTCGCCTTCGGCCAGCGGCCGGTAGAGCGAAAACGCCACCGCCCCGCCGATGCCCAGTTCGGCCAGGCTCAGGAAACCCAGCAGGTTCGTCGCCGCGGTGTTCAGGCCCAGCACTTCGGCGCCGAGGTGGTCGATGAACACCTTGCGCGAAAAGAACGTCAGCACGAGGTTTACCACATAGTACCCCATCGCCGTCTTTACGTTGCGGACGCTCTTGGCCGTCCTCGATTCGCCCCGGGTCATCGGCCTGCCTTTTTTCTGAGGAAGTTCCTGTACACGAACGCCCGCATACCGCCCGGGATCACCCGCCCTCCGCAACGCACCGCCATATTCACGCAGTAACGGGGCAGCGAAATGATCCCCGTCCGCAATAAAAGCCGCTGGATGCGGGCCTCCGAGCGCACGTAACGCATCCCGCCGCGCCGCCCGACCGCACCCGCATCCATTTTGCAAAGGTACAGCACATCAGGCATCGACGACAGGCGCATCCCCATCGCATGCATACGGATCCACAGGTGGTAATCCTCCATATAGGGACAGTGCACGTATCCTCCCGCCCCGAGCACCGACGACCGCCGGAAAAACACCGTCGCATGGTTCAGCGGACTGCGGAATTTGATGTACTCCCCCACCCCGGCCGGGCACGCCCGGACCGACCGTACGACGGCCGGATCGACCTCGAATTCCGAAAGCGCACAACCCAGCACATCCAACTCCGGATGAGCCTCCAGATAGCGCAACTGGCGCTCGAAACGCTCCGGGTGCGAGATGTCGTCGCTGTCCATGCGGGCCACCCACTCATGGGTGCACGCCTGCAACCCCGCATCGAGAGCCCGGCCTAATCCCCCGTTCCGCGCAAGGGGCAGCGACACGAAACCGGGAAACGAGGCCCGGTAACGCCCGATCACCCCGTAAAGCCCTTCGGTCAGCGGGCCGTCCTCGACCAGCACCAATTGCGCCGGGCGCACGGTCTGCCCTGCCAACACACTCCGCAGCGCCCGGTCCAGCAACTCCGGGCGCTCGGCGGCATACACAGACATCAGTACCGAAAATTCCATCCTTTTGTACTCTATGGATCAGGCGTCGCCGTCCTCCGCACCCGCCTGCTCCCGCCAACCGTCGAGGCATTTGCAGGGGCACATCGCGGCCAGGCAGGGCAGCAGCCATACCAAAGCCGCAGCCACGGCCACACCCAACAGGACGCTTACCGTCACGATCAATCCGCGGCGCGGAGCCGACGGCTCCAGCGGCACGCTCACCGGCTGCACCAGGGCGAACGTCGGGGTATCCTCCTTGACCTTGATCGCAGCCTCTTCGCGCTGGCTGGCCAGTTCGGAATAGACCGCGAGGGCCAGCGTATATTCATTCTTCAGTTGTTCCTCGCGGGTCAGGCCCACTGCCGTGGCGATATTGCGGTTGGCGTCGCGGAATGCGGCTAACGCCCGCTGCCGTGCCTCGAATTCGGCTTTGGCTTCCCGGTAGCGCTGGTCGATGAATTCGTATTTGATCCGCGACTTCTCGATTCGGAAGTCGATCACCGTCTGTTGTAACACCTGCCGCACAGCCTCCGCCGCCTGGGCCGCCACCACCGGATCGGGCATCTTCACCATAAGCGAAACGCCGCCTTCCTTCGGATTCACGTTCGCCGAAATGCTGCGGCGGAGCACACCGACACACCGCATATCCTCCCTGGTGAGCACCTCGATCTGCGTGGACAGGAGCGTGTCGGCCACCGCCGGCGCCGCATCCCGCCCGCCCCTGACCGCGCCCAGGATAAGGCCCGGAAGCCCTATGGTATATTTTTTCAGGGTGGCGCCGGGCGAAAACCGCCGGTAAGCGTCGCCGGTCACATACTCCCGCAGGGTCACCCGCCGGCCGGAAACCACGACCGGGACCTGCATGAGCCGCCGTTGGAAAGGAATGCTCGCCACCACGTCGGGGTAGAACGCGGCAGGCATCACATCTTCACCCATCTGCCCCGGGGCCAGCCCCGCCATATGGGCGATCGAGCCGGACAGGCCGCCGTAACCGCCGGCGGCGCCCTGCGGCAGGATCAGGCACCCGGCCGTGTATTCTTTCGGGGTGAAAACCGCCGCCAGCACACCCGCCAGGCCCGCCGCACACGTCACCTTGAGGATAAACATGCGCCTGGCCCATAATGTTCGCAAGACCTCCACCAGGTCGAGTTCTGGATCTTTATCGTGCCCGGACATATTATTTCGCCATATTGATGATCGAATTGACAAGGGCGGCCGTCGCAGTCGTGGAATTGGTCACGCCCAGGATCTCGGCCAGCGAGGAGCGGCGACCGCGTCCGGGCTTGAGCGGCACGATGATCTCGCATCCGGGGGCGATCGACGCCCCGGCCTTGCGTACCCGCGCCACCGTGCCGTTCATATAGACCACATAGGCCTTGCGCCGGAAAGCCCGGTAGGCATAACCGCCCGATTGGTCGATGTAATGGCCGGCCCCGGCGCCCTTCTTATAAGCCACCGTATTGGGATAGATCACCCCGCCGCTCACCTTCACCGTGCCGTTATACTCCGGAATGAGCAACCGGTCACCCTCGCGCAACACCAGGTCGCAGTCCGAGCCGGGGTTGGCCAGCGCCCGGTCCAACTCGATGCCCACGGCGTAGGTCGTGGCGTGTTCGAGGTTGGCCGCGCCCACCGAATCGCGCAGGCTGCGGCGCGTCACGTCCAGCGCCGCCCGGTAACGGCGCAGTTCGTCCTCAGTCATCTGCCGGACGAGTTGCGCTCCCTGCACATAGGCATACCGGCTCAGGCCGCCCGCCCTGCCGACCAGGTCCGAGAGGCGCTCGTCCTTTTTCGAGAGTGCATAGCCGCCCGCAAAAAGCGCCTCGCCCGAGATATAGACATTCTGCTGGGCCTGGTAGCCGGGCGAGGTGCGCACATGCACCTCATCGAACGGCCGGAGCGTAAAGCCTTCCCGGCCGTCGGCCACCAACCCGTCCCGCAGGGTGAAAAAATAGTTTTCAGACCGTTGTTCCGCGGTCTGCGTACCGGCGGGGTCTTTCACACGGCGCGACACCTCGACCCTCACCGTCGAGGCCGATTCCCTGAGCCCCCCGGCCATCACCACGGCGTCCTCCAGCGTGATATTTTCCGAATAGGGAAACGTCCCCGGCATACGCACCGCGCCGTGCACCGACACCGTATAATTTTCCCTCAGGTCGAAGATCGAGGGGATATAGAGTTGGTCGCCCGCACGCAGCGCGATATCCGCAGCCTGCCCCGCGAGCAACGCCCCGAGGTCTATGGCCAGGGTTTCGCGCGTCATATCGGGTTTAAGGCGCACCAGTTGCGCACGCGCCGTGAAGGCATCGCCCGTGATGCCCTCGGCCTTGGCCAGCAGTTGCCTGACCGTCGCCGTCTGTTCCGAGATCGCATAAAGCCCCGGACGCCATACCGCCCCGCGCAGTTCCACGCTGTTCTCGAACGACCCCAGCACCTCGCCGGCCTCTATCCTGTCGCCGTCCGCCAGCAGGAACCCTCCGAACCTCTCCCGGTCCACATTATAGACCTTCTGCTCGCGGTCATCGTAGCGCAATACCCGCACGCCTTTCTTATAAGCATCGCCCGCGAAACCGCCGCTGTATTCGATCAGCTTCGAGAGCGGTTCGCCGGGCTTGAGTTCGTATTTCATCGGCCGTTTGACCCGGCCCGTCACCTCGACCAGCTGCGCATACGGCGGCACGATCACCACGTCGCCGTCCCGCAGGCGGATGTCGATGTCGCTGCGCCCCTCCAGCAGGTAAGCGTAGATATCCACATCGGCGACCTGCTTGCCTGCCCGGAAGACTTTCACGCCGCGCATCGAGCCGATCTCGTTGATGCCCCCGGCGCTGTACAGCACGTGGAACAGCGACGAAAGCGCCGAAACGGTGTAGGTCCCCGGCACCGACACCTCCCCCATCACGTTGACCCGGATGCTGCGGATGCGCCCCAGCGACAGTTTGATGTACGAAGCCTGGTAATCGCCGTCCAGCGACGAATAGATGCGCGAAAAAGCCCGTTCGATCTTCACGCCGGCCTCGGCCACCGTCAGCCCGCTCAGGTAGACCGGCCCGACCTGCCGCACCTGGATGTGTCCCTCGGGCGATATGTTCTGCCGCACGGTGCTCTCCGAGGCGCCCCACACGTCGATGATCACCTCGTCGCCCGGCCCCAGCACGTAATTTTCCGGCGTGGGCACATTGACCGACGGTTCGAAACTCAGGTTGCGGTTATTGAATATGCTGTGGCCGAAGATGCGCCGCGCGTCCGGCGAGGATCGTTGCACCTGCGACGTATCCGCCTTAGGGTTCTCCCCGCGCAGGCGGTCGCGGGACTGTTCCGCGGCAACGGCATCCGGCACGGCCTGCGGCAGGCTCAGCTCCGGCAACGACAACAGCCGGTTGATCTGCTCGGCCGTCTGCCCGTGCATCCCCGCACATAAAAATATCCCGATCGGTAAAAGTAGTCGTTTCTTCATCCGCATGATTTTTTTTCACATCCCGGTTTCCGGCGCCGGGCCGGCCTTTCCCCGCCGGACTACGGTCCGATGCTCGACGGCAAAGTAGAGCGTCAGCCACAACACGACATCCAGCACGAAAAGCAGGTTGATATTGAGGTAATAGGATAATACGATATTAAGCGACGCGCAAACCATCGCCACGCCGAGGATGGCGACCATGGCCGTGCGCGGGCGAAGCCCCATGGCGATGAAACGGTGATGGATATGGTTGCGGTCGGGCTTGAAAGGATGGTTGCCCTGGCGCAGCCGGATGACGAACACCATCACCGCATCGAACACCGGCACCATCAGCAACGACATGGCCACGACCAGCGCCTCGCCCATCAGCCGGGGACCGGTATTCATGCTGAACCGTACGGCCAGCATACCGATGATCATTCCGATGGTCAGCGACCCCGTGTCGCCCATGAACAATTTATGCCGCCCGGCCCATCCGCAGACATTGCAATAGAAGAAGGGCACCAACACGCCCAGCGAAGCGAATGCGATGATCGAATAGAGCCACCTGCCTTCGACCGCGAACAATACCCCGAAGGCGAGCACCGCGATGCCGCTCAGGCCCGACGCCAAACCGTCGATGCCGTCGATCAGGTTGACCGCATTGATGATCAGCACCACCGCCAGCACCGTGAGCGGCATCCCGACCCAGGCCGGCAGGGCATGGATACCGAAAAGCCCGTAAAGGTCGTTGAACCATATTCCGGAAAGGATCATCAGCAGCCCGCACAACACCTGGAATGCGAATTTCACCTTGTAGCGTACGGTGGTCAGGTCGTCCACAATCCCCACCAGGTAGAGGAGCACCAGCGAACATATCCACATCAGCACCCTGGGGGTCACCTCGACCGAAGCGTCCGCAACCACCGCCCTGAGCGATATGGCCAGCGCCACGGCGCAGATGGTGATCGGGGCGAACACCACCCCGCCGAGCCTCGGGACAGGCATCTGGTGGGCGTGCCGCCCGCCGGGCATATCGTAAAGGCTCTTCTTGTAAGAAACGGCCAGGACGTTGGGCATGGCGTAATACGACATCGTGCAACTCACCAGAAACGCCAGGATCACATAAGGCAGCCATCCCGCCGGATCAAGAACATACGATCCGGCGCAAGCCACTACCATGACAAGGGTCATGATGTAAAAACTCCTCATAAACTTTCAGGCAGGTTTCGGGTTAGTACTACGCTTTCGGAATATTCCTCATCAAATAAAGCGGCACACAAATTGTGTTCGAACCGCACAAATATAATAATTAAACCATTATATACTATATACAGGCTGAAATCAAAGGGTAAACAGGCGGATTCATCCCCACTTCGCCCATCCTCCGTGGAGGGTCAACGCAAACGGTTATGCCAACACGTCCTGCCCGGTATTCCGTTTCAGCCGCATGCGCCATTGGGAATACGTTGGTTTCAGCATCGTCCGGATCTTATTTCACAGCATTATTTACCAGCCAGTTATAACACCCACTGTTAGTTATCTTATATGATAACCATAACGCAAATATAAGAAGAATCTTTGTTATCAGAGATGATAACGGAAATTTCTTATGGATAAACAAACCATTTTAACACAGATCGGCCAGCGGATACGTGAAATCCGGGAATCGAAAGGAATCAGCCAGCAGGATTTAGCGGCCGGCTGCAACTTTGAGAAATCCAATATGAGCCGGATTGAAGCGGGACATTCAAACCTTACCGTCGGAACGCTGGTTAAAATCTGCCAGGTGCTTAAAATCAACCTCTCGGACGTAATAAAAGAAATATAAGGTGAAATACACGGAATAAACTACCCCGCAGCAAGCTGCGGGGTAGTAAAAGGCAGTGATTGCCCTCGGGCAATCGCCGACCGACGCCAAACCGGGCGCCATCAAACTTGTTTGAATGGCCGGGCCCCGGGATGTAAATACAAAGCCAAATATGCAGCGCGACCATAGCGCCGACACCGAACGGCTAAAACAGGCTCACGAAAACGAAGCGAACAAGCTCCGGCAGGCCGAGCAAATGGCTAAAACCAACCACCAAAAGCAAATAGAGGGCATCGGTAAATAGTATCCGGGCGTTCCGCAAATGACTGAAGTGGCCGAATATTGCAAAACCGCAGGGCTCGCCGATCATATGGGCGTGGAAATCATCAATCTACGGCCTGTCCGTTTCTCTGGCAAGTTGTATTCCCCTGAACATAAAAAGTGCTTCCCGGCCGAGCGTGCCACAGCACAAGTCGAAAAGCATTCCGACGGCTCGGGGCGTTTCAGGCTCACCATCAACGGTACAGATAGTATCCCAATGGTTCAAACAAAAATTCGACGAACTTCAGCAGAAGTTAATAAAGGCCGCCGTAGGAGCATTACGCGACTTCATTTCTGCAAATGTCCGGGATGCGTTCATATGAACAAGGGATAACTTCTTCCCCTATTTCATTCACAAAGCCCCATAAGCCATCTCGCTGAGCTTCTGCAAGTCAAGATGCAAAACGCTGTAAATAAACGCAATAAAATCCTGATAATTCAACACTTATCACGATTTTAACTTCGATTCGGTGTCCTTTTTTGCATCCCGATTCCGGACACCGATTTGGACACCTCGAAGCTGCGTTTCTTTGCGTTTTTCAGCTATCCCACCAAAAACAACAAGCCCTGTAGATGCAGTATCTACAGGGCTTTGCTTTGATTTTCAGTGTCTTAGCGCGGAGAGAGGGGATTTTGTGCCTCTATGTAATCGCCTTATAACCACTAGGTATAAAGTCCGTTTCCAGATATGTTAGCGAATTTGCATCCCCGTTTTTGTGCCCTGCTGCTCAGCATTTCATATCAGAACAAAGGTAGCGATATTCTCTTAAAAAACAAGGAACGATGAAACCAATATAATTTACTTGCGGACGTAACGGACGCTCTTATAATTGTGGGTATCTTTGACAGTGCTCAGACTGGAACTACTGAACCTAAAATAACTATCATCTTCAATCCAATATTCTCCATCACGTCCTGCTAAATAAGCATTTCCTCTATCATAAGCATGCCCTGCAGCAGGGAAAAATATAACATTATTGCCATTTCCAAACTGATAACCATTTACGCCATTTAGGGTAGTCCATTTATTCCCCGCATAGATAAGATTTTGTATCTCTTCTCTGGTAGGTAACCGCCAGCCATCAGGGCAAAAAGTCTTAGCTTCCTCATATGTATAAAAGATGCCATAATCGTTAGGGTTTTCCACAAATGACGCTTGCCCTTTTTCTCTACGCGAAATACCTCCAGTTAGGTTGCGCGTTGCCCATGTAACCCCGTTAATAGTTATCATCTCTTTTCGTATTTTCTTTTCTTTTTCTTCTTCTTCAGCCTTTCTGGTCGCGGCAAGTCGTTTCTCTTGTTCGAGTTTTGTTTGTTCAGCTAATATTCGTCTCTCTCCTTCAATCCTTTGTTGTTCGGCTATTTGACGAGCCTCCTCTTCCACTCTCATTTGCTTGGCCAGAATGTTTGCTTGTTCAGTCTGTTTCTCTGCTTCTAGTCTTTGCTGTTCGGCGAGCAGTTTAGCCTCTTCCGCCAACCTTTGTTCTTCCTCATTCTTTTGCTGTTCGGCGAGCAGTTTAGCCTCTTCCGCCAACCTTTGTTCTTCCTCATTCTTTTGCTGCTCAACTATAGCCTTAGCTTCTACGTCTTGTCTTAAGTCTTCTGCGGATTT
>JAVBNK010000166.1:0-14513 GCA_031551595.1 Rikenellaceae bacterium
GGCGTGGAGCAACTCGGCCTTGATACCCGCCTCTTTGAGGTAGAGCGAGAAAACGGCCGTGGTGAGCAATTCGCCCTGCGCCACGATCACTTTTTCAGAAGTTTCCGGACAGAAAGCCGAGGCTTGGGCAGCGATCAGCAGCAGCGTTTCCGAAAGACGGTCCATCGCCGCCTGGCGGTTGACGCTCATCAGCGAGCCAATGCACTCCGTGTAACGCGTTTCGAGCGCACCAAGCAACTCTTCGACCTGGGCCTTATCTTTTTTCGCAGCGGCGGCAGATATACGAAGCAGAGTATCCGTGACTTTGGACATCGCGGATAGCACGGTGATGCGCGAGCCTTCGCTTTGGATGATCCGGGCGACCCTGCGCATATTGTCAGCAGAGCCGACCGAAGTGCCGCCGAATTTGAGAACTTTTACCATATAAAGTTAAAAATCGTATTTATTTTTTCTTCTTTTGACAAAAGTATGGTAAAATGTTTGTTTTTGATTAAAAGATTTATTTTTTTTGCAACGTCATTTCAGCAAGTGGAAAATTATACACATAATGTATAAAAATAAACTTTATAAAAACTATGCTAACCATTCCTAACGCCGTCGAGGAAGTCATCAAGAAGAAACCTTTCCTGGAGGGTGCCCTTGTCGAGGGTCTCGTCAACCTGTCCGCGCTCGCCCGCCAGCTGAAACCGGAAGTCGAAAAAAAAGTAGGTAAAGAAGTGAACGACAGCGCCGTGATCATGGCCCTGAACCGCCTGGTCCCGCGCCTTGAATTGATGTCGGCCATGAAGTTCAAGAAAGTGGTCGAGAACATCGGCGACATCATCGTACGCTCGAACCTGGCCGATTACGCCTTTGCCAACTCGCCCACGCTTTACGAAAAGCAGGCGCAGTTGCTTGAGCGCGTGCGCAATATAAAAGACCTTTTCTGTACCTTCTCGCAGGGGATCTACGAAACGACGCTCGTGGTGAGCAGCACGATCGCCCCGATGGTCGACGAGATCTTCCGCAACGAAACCCGCATATCCTATACGAACAACCTCTCCTCGATCACGGTCAAACTGCCGATGGAGAACACCGTCTGCCCGGGCGTGTACTACTATATTTTCAAGGAGTTGGCCTGGGACAACATCAACATCATCGAGGTGATCAGCACCACCACCGAATTCACGGTCGTGGTGAGCGACGAGGATATCCACCGCGCGTTCACGATCCTGATGGAAGCAAAGAGGCAAGCCGGAATGTAATCAATCCCCATGCAATTATGAATAAATATTTCGGATTTATTATCGTCATATTCCTTTCCGCGTCATGCAGTGTGCAGACTGCAACGCTGGTCGCTCCGCCCAAACAAAGCGACATCGCCATCACTCCGGTGCTGAAAACGTTTTTAGCATCACAGAATGCCCCGGCAATCGTGCTCAGAACCCCGAATATCAGCACTTCACCGACACAGGAAGAGCGCAATTTCCAGTCCGCCACCAATGTGATTTTTAATCGGATCGAAAAAGAACTGATGAAAGCCGGATTTCCCGTCCGGGATCGAGGTCTGCTGAACAGCCTGCTGACATCGGGACAGGTAAGTTATGCTGAATTGGGTAAGAAAACGGAAACGGATATCATCATTGAAATCGTCAGCATCAGTTTCAGGGAAAACGATTATCACAATCAGGCGGTCAATAACAAGACGGGTAAAAAAATAACTTTCGACAGGCAATTGCTCAACTCATGCAACATGCAGATCGAATGTAAATTCGTGCTGGTCGAAAAAGGGCTCACGGGTGCGATGGCGACTCTATATGCTTCTCCCTGCGAAAACGGGCAATCGTTCGGTTATTCCTTCCGCAATGGAGAACAAAGCGTATTCTTCCCTCAGGCCGGAGGCATTCAGTATGGCAGTACGGCGGGAATCGCATGGATGCTCAATGATTCCGAAAGGTATTATAACATCGTGCGCTCTTTATCAGACAAAGACCATACCGTAACCATCAAAACCGTTAACGGAATTGATAAGGCGGCCGATTACTTTGCCAGGCAGATCGCGAATATACTTCGTGGACACGTCCAGTAATCAAAGAAACAGTCCGGCAATAAAGAACGCGGCATAAACGAGGCTCGAAAGCCCGTTGACCAAACCGAACATCGCCCCGATGCGCCCCAGGTGCTTCGGGGTGATCAGTATATGTTGCAGGATGGTCAGCGCGGCTAACAGTGCGGCACCGATCCAATAGAGCGTAAGGGGGAGAATGAAGCAGCCGATCGCGCCCACCACAGTAAGTGTGGCCAGATGGACCCCTAGGCTGATGCCCAGGCTCTGCTCGACGCCGAAACGCGCGGGGACGGAGTGCAGCCCCTCGACACGGTCGAATTGCGTATCCTGCAGGGAATACAGCACATCGAAACCGCCCACCCACGTCAGCACGAGGAAAGCCAGCAGCAGGGGAAGCAACGCCAGTTCGCCCGTCACGGCGATGTAGGCCCCCACCGGCGCGATGGCCAGCGCCAGCCCGAGCACGAAATGAGACATCCACGTGAACCGCTTGGTATAGCTGTAGCCGAGGATCACCGCCAGCGCCACGGGCGAAAGCACGAGCGCCAGGCGGTTGAGCAGGCCCGCCGTCACAATGAAAAGCACGGAATTTCCGATCACGAACCACATCGCCGCCCGAGGCGATATTTTTCCCGCCGGGATTTCGCGTCCTGCCGTACGCGGGTTCGCGGCGTCGATGCGCCGGTAGGCCCAGCGGTTGAAGCCCATGGCCGCATTGCGGGCGAACACCATGCAAAAGAGCACTTTTAAGAGTACCGTCCAATCGAATCCCCAGCCCGTGCGCACGGCATAGAAATAACCGCAAAGGGCGAACGGAAGGGCGAAGACCGTATGCGGAAACTTGACCAGCGAGGCGTATTTCGATATTACATTCATCGTCCGTAAGAAATTTCCCGCAAATTTAGTTAACTTTGCGCACATTTATTTCCCACGATGAAGAACATCCGCAATTTTTGCATCATCGCCCACATCGACCACGGCAAAAGCACGCTCGCCGACCGCCTGCTGGAAACGACCAAGACCGTTTCCGAGCGCGAGTTGCAGGCGCAGGTGCTCGACAACATGGACCTGGAGCGCGAAAAAGGCATCACCATCAAGAGCCACGCCATCCAGATGGAATACACGTCGTCCGCGGGGCAGAAATATGTGCTCAACCTGATCGACACCCCGGGCCACGTCGACTTTTCGTATGAGGTGTCGCGTGCGATCGCCTCGTGCGAAGGGGCGCTGCTGATCGTCGACGCCACCCAAGGTATTCAGGCACAGACTATTTCAAACCTTTATCTCGCATTGGGCCACGACCTGGAGATCATCCCGGTGATCAATAAGATCGACATGGACGCGGCGATGGTCGACGAGGTAAAGGACCAGATCGTCGACCTGCTGGGCTGCAAGCGCGAGGAGATCCTCGCCGCCTCGGGCAAAACGGGACAAGGCGTGGACGAGATCCTCGAAGCCATCGTAGAGCGCATTCCCGCTCCCCAGGGCGACGAAAACGCCCCGTTGCAGGCGTTGATCTTCGACTCGGTGTTCAACTCGTTCCGGGGTATTATCGCCTATTTCCGCGTGATGAACGGCTGCGTCCGCAAGGGCGACAAAGTAAAATTTTTCAATACGGGAAGCGAATACGCGGCCGATGAGATCGGCGTGCTGAAACTCAAGATGTCGCCGCGCGACGAGATCCGGGCCGGCGACGTGGGTTATATCATTTCGGGGATCAAAACCTCGGCCGACGTGAAGGTGGGCGACACGATCACCCATATCGACCGCCCTTGCGCTGCGGCCATCGCCGGTTTCGAGGATGTCAAACCGATGGTGTTCGCGGGTCTTTACCCGGTCGATACGGACGATTACGAGGACCTGCGGGCCTCGATCGAGAAATTGCAGCTGAACGACGCTTCGCTTACGTTCGAGCCGGAGAGTTCGCTGGCGCTGGGTTTCGGTTTCCGCTGCGGGTTCCTCGGACTTCTGCACATGGAGATCATCCAGGAACGCCTCTACCGCGAATTCGACATGGACGTGATCACGACGGTGCCCAACGTGTCGTACAAGGTGGTCACTACGCGCGAAGAAACCGTCGACGTGCATAACCCTTCCGGGTTGCCCGAACCCAACTACGTCGACCACATCGAAGAACCCTATATCCTCGCCCAGATCATCACCAAGACCGAATACCTGGGCAACGTGATGAAGCTGTGCATCGACAAGCGCGGCATCCTTAAAAACCAGACGTTCATCACGCAGGACAGGGTGGAGGTGAATTTCGAGATGCCGCTGGCGGAGATCGTGTTCGACTTTTACGACAAGCTGAAGAGCATTTCGCGCGGATACGCCTCGTTCGACTACCACCAGACGGGCTACAAGGAGAGTAAACTCGCCAAACTGGACATCCTTCTGAACGGCGAGCCGGTGGATGCGCTTTCGTCGCTGATTTACGACGCCCATGCGTACTCGTTCGGCCGCAAGATGTGCGAAAAACTCAAAGAACTGATCCCGCGCCAGCAGTTCGATATCGCCATCCAGGCGGCCATCGGGGCGAAGATTATCGCCCGCGAAACGGTCAAGGCCTTGCGTAAGGACGTGACGGCCAAGTGCTATGGCGGCGACATCACCCGAAAACGCAAACTGCTCGAGAAGCAGAAGAAGGGCAAGAAGCGTATGCGCCAGGTGGGGAACGTAGAAGTGCCGCAACAGGCGTTCCTCGCGGTGCTGAAGATGGATTAGCACCTCCCGGCACACGGGAGGCCGGCGACTTTACCCCGAAAGGTTCGGAGCCGGGGTTCGCGCACATGATGAACTACGGGGGTTCCCCGGCATTCCACAACGTAAAGGCGGACAATGAGAGCGATGTCGCGCAGATCGTGGTGCATTTCGGCCTGGCGCAACAGAAAATGGTCGAAAAATGTCGGGCCGCGGCATCAAGACGCTCGCCGAACCCGACGGGAACAAGGCGTATGTCAATGCCGCCGCAGGGTACAGCCCCATCCGGATCATGACCGCCCAGGCGGGTGCGATGACGCTCAAACCGCTGAAAGTAAACAGCGATCCCATGGGATTGCTTTGGCAGCGCTCTTTCCCCGAACCGGACCAGGTCAGGACCTACGTCGCCAATACACTGGCTGTCAGCGTGGACGAACGACCTGCGGTACATATCGGGCTGCATAACACCCTCGACGCGACCGGGCAATGGGCTGACCTGCTGCTGTGGCTGAACGATACGTACAGCAAGGACGGCGACAATTCGGTGTGGGTGCCTTCGCTGGAAGAGTATTATGAATATGCGTATTACCATACCCAAGGCTCGGTCGGCAGGCAGGTGAGCGGCAATACGCTTATCCTGACGGTCAGGCTTCCGGCGCCTGCGGGCAAATATTTCTACTATCCGTCGGTGACGGTCAATGTCGAAGGGTTGTCCGGGTCGGCAGTGACCGGCGTGACGGCCAACAATGCGGTAACGGGGTTGTCCCGCGGCGTTTACAACGGCAGCCTGACGGTCAGTATCGACTGCCGCAAGGAATTGGCCGCCCTCGCGAGGCATTTCGTGGAGGTCTATGAGGCCGACAAGGGCAGCGCGATCAAGCGCCGGACGCCCTTTACTTTGTGAATGTGCTCAAGGAGTCCGGCGATAAAACGTCGTTGCTGAACCGGATAAACTGACCGTATTCAATTTTGGTAACAGCTGCGGGAATGTGTTTTGCATTCCTGCGGCTGTCGTTTCAGCGTGCCGGCACATTTTGTGCTTAAACATTGATAACTCATTGGTTATAGAATATATACCCAGCCACAATACAGTAATCGCATGATGGTTCATATATTATTGTGAATCAATGAATATTGCATTACAATGACGGTAACCGGGATGCAGGTAAATCCGGGTCACTTCCTGCGCGAGGACGCATAGACCCCCAACAGGCATAAAAGCGCGAAAATGCCAAATGTAATGTGCATACTGCTGATAAAATGGGAATGCAGGTCGGGCGTGATCTTGCGGTCGCCGACCTGCAGGGCGATCGCCATCGCCGCGATACCCATGCTGAACGCCTGGCCCGTGAGCCGCATCGTGCCCGCCGTGGCCGACGCCTGCCCGTAGTAGCGTTTATCGACCGAGCCCATGATCACATTCGTATTCGGCGATGAGAACACCCCGAAACCCATCCCCAACAGCAGGAGCATCACTACGATCATCCATATCGGCGTGGTCGCGGTGATGAAAAACAACCCGCCGAGCCCGCACACGCTCACCGCCATACCGATCGTGGCCAGCCGCGAAGGAGCGATATGGTCGGACAACCGGCCGGACATGAGCGAGAACACCGCCTGGATGCAGGCCTGGGAAATGAGCACCAACCCTGCGGCCCGGGCGTCGAACCCCCTGACGTATTGCAGGTAGAGGCTCAGCATGAACGCCACCGCCGAGTTGGCCGCATAGTTGATCAGCGCCGAGAGCGACGAAAGGGCGAATACGCGGTTGCCGGTGAACAACCGCACGTTGAACACGGGCGAGGAGTGCCTGCGCTCGAACCATACGAAGCCCGTCAATGCCGCAATACCCGTCCCCAGCCATATGAATCCGGCCGCATGGGGCAGTTTCGTGAAGCCGTAGATCAGCCCGAAAAGCGCCAGTCCGTAGATCAGGCTGCCCATGTAATCGAACTTCTCGCCCCGGGCCTCGACCCACTCCCTGCGGATGAACAGCCGTGAAAGCGCCACTACTACGAGGGCGGTCGTCCCGCTGACGAAAAAGATGCTCTGCCAACCGAAGTAATGCGTGAGCATCCCTCCGAAGAAGGGCCCGGCCGCAAGCGCCGTATACACACACGCTGCGTTGATGCCCAACGCCCTGCCCCGTTGCTCGGGGGGAAAGGATGACGTGAGGATGGCGATATTCGTGCCGAACATCATGGCGCTGCATACCCCCGACAGGAAGCGCAGTATAATCATGGTTGCCGCCGACGGTGCGAAACCGGACAGGATCGTGAACAGGGCGAACCCCGCCACACCCCACTCGAACACCTTGCGCCGGCCGATCATGTCGGCCAGCCGGGCGAAGGGGACCTGCAATATTGCGGTGGGAATCAGGTAGGCTGTGGACATCCACGTAAGCGTGACCGCCTTCATCGAGAATGCCTCGCCGATCCCGGGCAGCGCAAGGTTCAGCGCCGACCCCATGAACGGCACGAGGAACGCCGCCACGCAGATCACCGCCAGCACCCGTCCGGATTTGATATCCTGTGTGTTATTCATCTGTTTTTCTGTAAAAGCCAGGCAAAAATACGAAATAAAATAGTTACATTTGCCGATAATGGATTTTTAAAGATTATGGCCTGGTATAAAAAATTCCTATCCGTTTACAATCGGCCTTATGCAGAGGCGGACAACGAAATCATCTCGCACGTACGCAGCCGCATCCTCACAAAACAATCCGACCAGCCGCTCGCCTCGGTGGTGCTGATCGCCCACAACGAAGAGCCGCGCATGTTGGCCTGCCTGTGGTCGCTGGCCGAGAACGAGTGCAGATATCCCATCGAGATCGTCGGCGTGGACAACAGTTCTGTGGACCGCACGGGCGAAATTTACCGTGAATTGGGGGTACGCACGTTGCTCGAAACCAGGAAAAGCCCGGGATTCGCACGCCAATGCGGCCTCGAAAACGCCAGGGGCAAATACCACCTGTGCATCGACTCCGATACGATATACCCAAAACATTACATCGAAACGATGGTCGACGCCCTCGAACGCCCCGGCGTCGTGGGGGTGGTGGGGCTGACCGGATTTTTCCCCGACAAGCTGAATTCGCGACCGGGTATCGCCGTGTACCAGTTTTTCCGGGGAATGCACCTGAGGGTGCTGTTCCGCTCGCGGCCCGAGCTTTGCACGCGCGGCATGTCGTTCGGGTTCATTACCGAATCGGCGCGTAAATACGGTTTCCGTACCGATATCCGCCGCGGCGAGGACGGGTCGATGGCCTTCAATCTTAAAAACGACGGCCGGCTCGTGCTGGTCGGCGCATGCCGGGCGCGTTGCGTGACCGAAACCAAATCGGGCGAAACGGGAAAGCCGCTGCTCTATAACTTTACCGAAAAATTCGTCGATTCGCTCCGGAATCCATTGGCCTATATCCGCCGCAAGAAACATTACGAGGACCACGAGTCGAACATGATGCCATAAAACGGGGCTGCGGTCTTCCGGCCGGTTCACATCATCAGTATCTTTCCCCCGAGGGCGCATCGTTCAACCCGTCGCGGTATTTGACGCTGGCATGGGCGCCGTCGCAGAAAGGTTTGTTCGAAGACTCGCCGCAACGGCACAGCGTCACGCGGTTGCGTATCTCATAGGTATAGCCGTCGGCGCGTTGCACGGGAATCCCGCCCCGCACCCACAGCGGGCCGCTGCAACCGATCGCGGGGTCCTCCACCAACCCCAGGCCCGGTTCGTAATGCGGTTCGAACGGCTCGCCCGTATCTTTATCCCATGCGCTCAGGCGACCGGCCGGACACCGGTTGGCCATGCGGATCACCCATTGGCGGGCATGCTCATTGTCGGTCTTTTTAACCAGCCGCCAGACTTGCCCTTTGGCGTCGCAGAAGCGTGCGAAAGCGCAATACGCCTCGTTATCGGTCAGGTCGACGGTCTGCCCCTTGTAGGTTTCGATATCGGAGAGCAGGGGGCGTTCCGGGGCGGTCAGCGATGGGTCCCAGGGGCAATCCGTGTGCGACCCGTCGCAGTAGGGCGTGCGTCCGGTATGGCCGCAACGGCACAACGCCGTGGGCTGGTTCAGGGTGGGGTAGGAGTCGCCCTGCTGGTAGTACCACATCTCGCCCAGGTCGTTCTCGACGAAAAATTGCTGCGCCAGCGGCGGCGCCCCGTACACCAGATACGGTCCTTCGGGGTCGACCGTAATACGGAATTGGGCGGGCGCCTGCATGGAACCGGGCTGGACGTTGATCTTATTTGTCATTGTCATGTGATTTTACCAAGCGACGTTGCAATAAATATGCCTCCGGGTGTGCCGTTCGGATAAAAACACTATTTTTGGGCGTCATTATCAAGCCGGAAACCATGAAAAAAACCATCATAGACCTGTTCGAAGCGTCGGTATCGCGTTATGGGGACAATACGTTCCTGCTCGAAAAGCACGACGGCGCTTTCCGACCAACCACCTATGCCCAGGCCCGTGAGCGGGCGCTCGAAATAGGTGCGGGACTGGTCGCGCTCGGTATCCGGCCGGGTGAAAAAGTGTCGATCCTCGCCGAAGGGTGTAACAACTGGATCCTCTCCGAACTGGGGATGTTCTATGCCGGAGCGGTGAGCGTACCGCTGTCGGTGAAACTGGAAGAGAGCGCCGATATCGTTTTCCGGCTCAGCCACTCGGAAACCGTGGCGGTGCTGGCTTCCACGAGCCAGATGGCCAAAGTGCGTGCCGCGCGGCGCGAGCTGCCCGGATTGCGCCATGTGGTGCTGATCGACAACATGTCGGCCGCAGGCGAGGGCGAAATCACCCTGGCCGAAGTCGCCGCCATGGGGCGCATCCGCCTGATGCACCACCGCGAGGATTTTTTAAAGATCGGCCGGAACATCCAAAACGAAGATTACGCCACCATTACCTATACCTCAGGCACGACGGCCGACCCGAAAGGCGTCGTGCTGACCCACCGCAACTACACGGCCAACGTCGAGCAGTCGCTTTCGCGGATGGATATCCCGGAGTGGTACCGCACGTTGATCATCCTGCCGCTGGACCACTGTTTCGCGCATGTGGTGGGGTTTTACATCATTATCGCCTGCGGCGCTGCGGCGGCCACGGTGCAGGTGGGGCGCACGCCCATCGAATCGCTCAAGAACATCCCGTTGAATATCCGCGAGGTGCAGCCCCATTTCCTGCTCTCGGTGCCTGCGCTGGCCAAGAACTTCCGCAAGAATATCGAGTCTGCGATACGGGCAAAAGGCGCTGCGACCGAACGGTTGTTCCGCTTTGCGCTGCGCGTGGCCTACGCCTATAATAAGGATGGGTTCTCACGTGGGACCGGAGCGGCGGCCATGCTGTGGCCTTTGGTAAAGCTATTCGACCGTATCCTTTTCCGCCAAGTGCGCAAGGCTTTCGGCGACCGCCTGCAGTTTTTCGTCGGCGGAGGGGCGTTGCTGGACAGCGAATTGCAACGCTTTTTCTACGCCATAGGCATCCCCATATACCAGGGCTACGGGCTCTCGGAGGCCACGCCCGTGATCTCGACCAACGCCCCGGCCCGCCATCGTTTCGGATCGTCCGGTGTGCCCGTCGAGCCGTTGGATATTAAAATACTGGACGATAATGGCATGCCGCAACCCGCCGGACAGAGCGGTGAAATCGTAGTGCGCGGAGAAAACGTCATGGCCGGTTACTGGAAAAATCCTGCGGCTACGGCCGAAACCGTACGCGACGGATGGCTCTACACGGGCGACCTGGGCTATCTGGCCGAAGACGGGTTCCTCTATGTATCGGGTCGTTTCAAGAGCCTGCTGATCAGCAGTGATGGTGAAAAATATAGCCCCGAAGGCATTGAGGAAGCCCTTTGCGAAAAGTCGCCCTACATCGACCAAACCATCCTGTATAACAACCAAAGCCCCTATACCGTGGCGCTGGTCGTGCCCAACCGGCAGGAGATCGCCCGCTACATGGAGCATCACCACGTGCCCGGGGAGGAGCGTCCGCGCCGGGCGGTCGGGTTGGTGCAGGGCGAGATCAATAAATACCGCGCCGGGGGAGAGTTTGCGGGGGAATTCCCGGAGCGCTGGCTGCCTGCCGCGTTTGCGCTTCTGGATGAAGCGTTCACCGAGCAAAACGGCCTGGTGAACAGCACCGCGAAAGTGATCCGCGGCAAGGTTGAAAAGCGTTATGCGGAACGCATCGAATTCATGTACACCCCCGAAGGCAAGGAGATTTTCAACGCGCGGAACCTGCAGGCGGTCACCGGGGCCTGAAAACCGTCGCCACGATCACTGTGGCCTCGGCGGCCGCATGATTCGACACCGACACTCCTTCACTGCCGTCCAGCACCGCCACATCGCCCCGGAAAAATTGCACGCCGCCGACCGTGACGCCGTCGTCCAGGAAATAGAGAACCCGGTCGGCGCCGGGGTGGGGCGCATCGATGTTCCCTCCCGGCGGCATGTGTAGCGCGTCCACCCGTCCCTCGCATCCGCGCATCATCAGGTTGAAATCCGTCACGCGGCCACGGCTGCGGGTCGCCCAGTCGCCCCGGAAACTATCCTGGCCGAAACGTTCCAAAACCGCCTCGCCATGCCCCTCATGATAGAGGTGCAAGCATCCGTCGAGCACCATAAGGATGCGCGATACGCCCGGCAGGGAGGTAAATTCCGATTCCGCCGCTTCGACACGCGCCGTACTGACCCTCCACGTGAAATCACGGTCGGCATAAGATGCTCCCTGCGGCCAAATGGCCAATTGGGTGGTCGTCCCGCCGCTCCATGCGGTCGTAGTCAGTTGTTGTTTGCGTATGATCTGCATATAACGGACCTTAAGGGTTCGCTATTTATTTAATCAAAATGTATTCGGAACGACATCTTTTGTTTGATGCCAAGTTATCCAAATTGCTTCTTTAAACCGCATTGAAGTTGTACCTGTTTCAAGCCTTATTTTAATCTTTGACGGCTTTCAAGTCGATATTGGTAAATATACTATTTATATCGTCAGGTTGCAATGCCCACCTAAAGGCAGGATGTATCTCCCAATTATAGCCGAAATCGACAAAAGATGAACTTAAATATCGATTCTCTTCGAAATATTTTCTTTGAATCTCTCCGCTATCCAAATCTTTTCTGGCGGTTATAAAATTGATTTTGTATAGAAAATGAGCAAGGTCTTTTGCTGATGCCGATTTGCCTGAAACAAATGTAAAATTACAGCCTTGTTGAATGTTTGAAATTTTCTGAATCAATAGAGGCGTTGTATATACATAAGAGTCATGTGCTTTTTTTTCTTTTTTATTTGGCTTCATTCCCCATATAAGATTCTCTATATTAGGAAGTTCTGATTTATATTCATTAATAGTGTCTTGAACTCGTCCTTGCGAATATTCTTCAAAAATACTCTGTAAGTGGCGGGTTCGTATTAGATTGGAATTGTCTGCCGCCGCAATTTTCGCTGCAGCAGAGCATAACTTCACTAAGTCTCGCGGTCTCTTCCGTATCAAAGACATTAATACTTTATACATATGAATATCAGACCATTTTCCTGATCCTTGGAACTTTTTTTCAAAAACCAACTCTAAATGATGGGCCAGATGGAATTGCTCCGTTTTCATTAGATTTTGTTCATTCACAGGCTTGTTGAAAAAAGTTAAGATTCTTTTGATTAGCAATACTAATATTTCATGATTGGTCCAATTGTACCATATAACTGACCCTTCAATTTTGTCTGTTGATTCATCAGAGGTTCTTACCAAATAATATACATCGGAGCGCAATGAAACTTTGAATAGCAAACCTTCATTCTCATTTGCTAAATCCCGAATTGCATTCAAAAGAGCCGAAATTCTATTTATGTCTGTTTTCCGACCTTGCCAGCCTCTGTCAAGGTCATCAATATATATTATTATTTTCCTCTTTTTAAGGAAGTTATGCATAAGTATTTTCTCTGAATCTGATAGATTAATTTTGATAGAATCAGATGCAAAGGTTTCGGTTAAGAACTTTATCAGTTTTAAACTTTTATTACCAAGCTTAGCAAATAAATCCTCATCCTGAATATTGAACTCTTGAAAAACTTTTTGTCCGATAATACTTATTAAACCGAGTTTCCATTGCCTAATGTTTAATAAGAAGTCTGCAGTGTCAGTTCCTATCTCCGCGATGTCATCTGGTTTAATTAATATTGGCAAATTACCGTTATCACTTTCTTCTGCAATGGCAACTTTAAATAACGCAGACTTACCTGTGCCTTTATGCCCAACGAGTATCCTAACAGGCAACTCGGCTGTGACACTTTTGTATGTGTCTTTTTTGAAAAAAAATTCTTTTAACCTTTCTATCGGTTCACTTTCCGCATCTTCAAAACCAAATAAGGATTGGATAGTCGCATCGTCAAATTTTAGACTTACATTTTGAGCAGTCATAATCTATACAATTGTAGTTTTGACAAAAATAAGAATTTTTATTGAATGCTCATTGTATGACTTCAGCCATCTTACACATTATCCATTACGAAGAACACGTGATTGGTAATGCGTCTGCCAGGAATAATGTGGCTTTGCTGTTCGAAGTTTATTTCAGACTTGAAACTCGGAAAACAGAAAAAACACTATCGATATAGCAGTTTTATGTACTCGGAGAACATTTAGAATTAAAAAAACGCTCACAATCAGATGATTGAAAGCGTTTATTTGTACTCGGAGCGGGAATCGAACCCGCACGGCCCGCAAGGACCACAGGATTTTAAGTCCGGCGTGTCTACCTATTCCACCATCCGAGCCTGGCCGGACGCAACCACGCCGGCGGGCACAAAGATAACCTTTTTTCCTGTGCTAAACGTGCTCCCCACGCAAAAACCCCTCCACCAGTGAAAAAATATTTTCTTCACGCCCCGGGGCAAACCAATGGATCGCATCGTCTTTCGTAAACCAGGTCATCTGGCGTTTGGCATAGCGGCGGGAATTGCGTTTGATCATATCGACCGCATCGCCGAGCGTCGCCGTGCCGTCGAAATAGTCGAATAACTCGCGGTAGCCGACCGTCCGGAGCGCATTATATGCGCGATAGGGGTACAGCGCACGGGCTTCGGCTTCGAGCCCGGCCTCCTTCATTCGTTCCACGCGGAGGTCTATACGCCTGTAAAGTTCTTCGCGCGGGAAGTCTATCCCGATTTTCAGGATGTTGAAATCACGTTTCTTGTAAGTGTGGCTGCGCAGGGCGGAATAGGGCGTGCCGCTCAGTCTGCACACCTCGATGGCACGTATCACCCGTTGCGGATTTGCACGGTCGACCTTTTCATAATAGGCCGGGTCCGACTGCCGCAACTCGTCGAGGAGCCCGGCTGGGTCTTGCGCCCAAGCGGCTTCCAATTGCTGCCTAAGCGCGTGGTCGGCTTCCGGCAACTTGTCCATCCCGTGGCACAATGCGTTAATATACAACCCGGAGCCGCCGACCGCCACCACCGTTCCATACGCCTCGAACAGGGTTTCCAGCAGGTCGAGCGCTTCGCGTTCGTAATGGCCGCAGGTATAATGTTCCCCGATATCGTGATTAGCGACCATATAATGCTTCACGGCGGCAAGCTGGGCCGCATCGGGTTGGGCTGTGCCAATGGCCATGCCCCTGTACACCTGACGCGAATCGGCGGACAACACGACGGTGCCGAGCCTTGCGGCCAATGCCACCCCCAGGTCGGTCTTGCCCGATCCGGTGGGGCCGCACACCACGATGAGGTTACGGGTGTGTGCCATCGTCAGAAATCGTCGTCGTAGGAGTCGTC
>JAVBNK010000112.1:0-4093 GCA_031551595.1 Rikenellaceae bacterium
GACCTGAAGACGATGTCGGCGTGCGGATGCTTCGGCATGAGCGCCATACCGGCCCTCACGGTGCAGAACACGCTCGGCGTGCGCGCCATCCATGTGCCCCCCGTGGAGATCGTCGCCGGGCAGATCGAGGCCGTACTGGAAGATATCGGCGCCGACGCCGTCAAGATCGGCATGCTGCCCACCGCCGAAATCGTCGAACGGGTGGCCGAATTGCTTGTACGGTTCAAGGTACGCAACGTCGTGCTCGACCCCGTGATGGTGGCCACCTCGGGCGATGAGCTGATCCCGCCCGCGGCGGCCGACGCGATCCTGCGCAAATTGCTGCCGCTGGTCACGCTTGTCACGCCCAATATCCCCGAGGCCGCCTATATGACGCGCCTGCCGATCGCCTCCGAGGCTGATTTTCCGGCCGCCGCGGC
This sequence comes from Rikenellaceae bacterium, assembly GCA_031551595.1. Lineage (GTDB taxonomy): Bacteria > Bacteroidota > Bacteroidia > Bacteroidales > Rikenellaceae > JAVBOW01. Next base: position 420 of record JAVBNK010000112.1, read on the forward strand.
CCGCCTGCAGGCGATGGGGGCGCAGGCCGTGCTGCTCAAAGCGGGGCACCTGCAACAGGAGAAACTCACCGACCACCTCTTTGCCGGCGGACAGGTGTACACCTATACCTATCCGCGCACGCACACTGTAAACACCCACGGGACGGGTTGCACGCTCTCCTCAGCGATCGCCTCCTACCTGGCGCTCGGTCACGAACTTCCCGAAGCGGTTGCCCTGGCTGAAGAGTACCTCCACAAGGCGATCCTCGCCGGCGCGGAGTACAAAATAGGCCACGGGCATGGTCCGGTGTGTCATTTTTTCAAATTTTGGGAATAAAAAGATGGTTCAAGATAACGAAATTGGATTTTTACGGATTGTAAAATATCAATAGAACTGCTACATTTAGAAGATTAATTTTGGGCGCGATTTCTTGGCCTGGCTGCATGGATAATGCGTCCAGAAAAGAGCGTTTGAAGGCCCCAGAAAGCAGTAAAATCCGTTTCTCCATCTTTCCCCGCACCATTTATCCGGCCCTCTCTTCCCCCGAGCGGATCATCTCGATAAGTCTCTTTTGCCAGGGTTGCGGGGGCTGGCAAAGAGGTACCCCCAGTTGCCGGCAGAGCAGGCAGAGCAAGTCGCGTTTGCGTTCGTCCAGCGATCCGGGATTGGTCGCCTCGATGTCGCACCACACCCATATTTCGGTCAGTTTGGCCATCAGGTCGATGCCGTGCCCGCAGGGGTGCACGGCGAGTTGGTATGGGAGAGATGGGAAGTGGGGGAGGACCAACTCGGCCGTGCACTTTGTGCAGCACCCCATCGAGACGTCGAGCGGGCACAACAGCGTGCGGGTGATGCCGCGGATATGCCAATGGGTGGCATATTCCGGCGGGATCAAGATCATATGTTCTTTTTCGATTTCACATTGCCCCAACCCCTCGATGCTCAGGGTCATGCACCCCCGTGTCACCACCAGCAGCTGCGCCGCAGGGGACGCCATGGCCACCCAGTGCCGTGGAGCTCCCTCGCCGAAACGGAGGGCCGCCACGCCCCGGCATTCGTGATGACGCAGGCCTGGGGTGGGCAAGTGAATCTCCAGGGGGTTCATTTTCGTCTCCCTTCCGTTTTCTCTTTCAGGTCGTCCCTGTATGATGACCGTAAGCGGGGAAGGCGCCTTCCGTGCGTTCCTGGGCGTAGAAACAAAGGCCCGGGGCGCGCTTCCCCGTCGGGGTTAATGGGTCGTCGGTACGGTTATTTTTCTACACAGCGGACGCTGAACCCGTATGCGCGATGGAAGGTAGCATATTGGGTAACGACACCGCCACTGTTGAAGTACATGCTTGCACCTGCGTTATAGGACGGGGTGGCAGACCAATAGTAACCTGTGGCACCATAGAGAGCTATCACGCCGGAACTGTAGTTACGGCCCCCCGCGGCGGGATAGAACTGGGTCTCGCTGGTGTTGTAACGACCTCCCACTCCGCTTACAACACTCCACGGACCGATACCTTCGAACCAATCGCTTCCATCCGGCATTTTGTAACCGCCAGTCGCTCCATTCCTGTATGCCAGCAGGCAGGGGTCGCCCAAACCCGCGGCATTGTCCGGTTCAGGGAATGTCGTTCCGGTTGCATAAGGAACACTTGTATAACTATCCGTTATCGTCCCGGTGAATCCCGGCGGAAGCCAGGCTATTCTCTCTTTACTGAACGCTTCGCCATGCGCGCCTGACCCGGCGGTCATCGCCACGGTAGAGCCCCATTTGAAATAGACCATATAAACCGTTTCTCCTGCCGTACCTCCACAAAAATCCTGCGAACCGTCGAGGGTCAGTTTGCCCGTCGTTGCACCGACACCGAGCACTCCCGGAGGCGCGAGTATGCCCGCCGTGGGCAAGTATGCCGCACTGGCAATGATCACAACCGTCTGATCGTTCATTTTTCCATCCGGGTTGTGGAATGTGATCGTCGCCTGTTTGCCCGTTTTCGTTTCATCGCGGGCGACCATCGTGAACTGAAACGGTTCGCCGGTCGTGTTGTTCCCGCCGGTTCTGCCGATCAGCGCACCCGGATTGACCAGTATCCCGAACGGGTCGCTGCAGGCAGTTACTTCCCAATCCGTATTACAACGGACGTTGAAAGAATGGGTTTTGCCGAAAACGTATGGATTGAATACATCCGCAATAAAATTATACCCGCCCTGCCGGAGTTCGAGCGTTTTTACAACCGTGTTTCCTTCGGCGTCACTGACGCTGAAAGTCAGCGTCGACGAGTTGACCAAGAACGGATCTGCGTCCAGGTCGGTCTGGCTGGCCTGATTGGTCGTCACATTAAACATCGCCACGCCGCCTGTGGCCGATGTGGTCAGGGTGCCGGGGGTGTCGCTGCCCGCGGCATAGGTAAACGCGCCGTTCGCACCTGCGGTCGGGGCCGACGAGATGGCGCACGGCTGCGAAGGCAGATTCCACGTCACATAGAACTTCTGCGCCGGCACGCTTGGCTGGCCAATGCAGAAATCGAACATCAACTGGTCGCTATCTTCGCCTTGCTGATCGACAATTCGGATATAGTATCGGTTCGTAGTCGTCTGCACCACGGTCACGGTCTGCTTCATCGTCCCGGCCGTCACGACGATATCCGCCGAGCGGGGGCCGCCGGTGTCGTTGGCCGTGGCCTTGAAGGTGAAATAGGCCGCCGCGTTGTCCGCAGCGCCCGTTTCGGTGGCGTTGCCCGAGGCGAACGTGAGCCAGCCGTCCCCGTCGGGAATGGCGGCCGTCCACCCCGCGGGGTAGTTCGTGAAAGTTTTCACGCGCATCTGCTGCGCCTCGCGGCTGATCTCCCAGCGGGTCTTTTCGACGCCGAGCCACCATTTGCCGTTGTAGGTGATGTTGTGGTACTGGCCCTCGTCGTAACTGATGATATTGGCGTGTAGGTTGGAATTGACCGTATAGCTCTCCAGCGCTTGGCCGAGCGAAGTGTAGCCCGGGCCGGCGGCCTCGTCGATCGTGACGATATACTTATAGTTGCGCAACAGGGGCATATAATCGCCCTTGGCGATGCCCGCAGCCGTGATGTCGTTTGTGAACGTAAAGTCGATGCGGTAATAATATTCGGTGCCGCCGTATAGGCCCTTCACCACCAGGCACGCGGCATCGCGGCGACCGGCCTCGTCGGCGTCGCTCGCCGCCGGAGCTTCGAAAACGTAGATTTCGCCCTCGAAGATCTGGGGCGCGGGGCTGCCCGGGTCGAACGGATCAGGCGTGTAAATCAGCGCGTTGGCCGACCCGGTCTGCTTGCCCGGCGCGGCGGGCAGCCAGGGCTGGAGGGGTTGGGTGGCGTCCATCGCCCCGCTCCCATCCCAGCGGGGGGCGACGTAGCCCGCCGTGTTGTAGTTGCACAGCAGGATCTCGTTCACCTCGAAGCCGGAAATGGTCGGGTCGTTCAGCACATCGATCCGGGCCAGCATCCGGCGCAGGTGTACACCGCTGAAAGTGGCCCCGTGGGCGATGGTCACGGTGCCCGTCTCGCCGTACATCGGATTCGGCGTGTAGCCGGTCGTGGCGGCGTTCCAGCCGCCGGTTTTAGTGAATGTCAGCGCGTCGAGGACCGCTTTTTTGCCGGTCGCGGTGGTGGCCCCGGCCAGGGCGGTCTGCACTTCGTCGTGGGCGTTGGTGACGATCACGAGGTTGCGGTTTGTG
>JAVBNK010000121.1:0-3452 GCA_031551595.1 Rikenellaceae bacterium
CTGCGATTGCCTGGGGCAATCGCCATCTCCCGCGGCCCGAGATCTTCGATTTCGCCCCCCCAGCCGCGGGAGATCGGGAGAGGATCGCCGCAACCGACGCTGCGAGCGAGAGCAGAGGTCGCTTGCGAACTATGCCGGGCCGCGAGCAGGAAACCCATGCATCGCATGGGTAACCAAACCGGCGGGGAATTTAACCCTTAATAGATTAAAGATACTTATCCATGCCGTTGTCGCAACGCGTCAGCCGTTGCGCGATGGCCTGCTCATAGCGCCGCTTGTTGCCTTCGGCGCTCGCACGGCTGCTCTTGGGATGCCACTGGTGGGATGCGATCGCCCCATGCTTGATATACAGGCGTTTCACCCCGGCAAAATAAAGCCTCACCCCCAGTTCGAGGTCCTCATAGCCCCAGCCCGAAAAATCCTCGTCGTTGCCGTTCACGCGGATCACGTCCTCGCGCCACATCCCGTTATCCCCGCCGCGGAAGTGGATCAGATCGTATTTCTCGCCGCGTTTATAGCCGGGCGTCACCCTGCGCATGAGCCAGGGAATACGCCATGAACTCGCATGGTTCAGCCTGACCCAAAGCGGCAGGCGGTCGGGACGGCGGACGCTGACCGCCGCGGATTCACGCTGCGTCAGCCAGTTCACGCTCCCGGTGAGGTAATAGCCCGGACGTACGAAATAGCAATAATCCTTCAGGAAATGGCGGTGGGTGATGATGTCGCTGTCGAGGGTGATGATAAACTCGCCCGTCGCAGCGGCATAAGCCCTGTTCAACATAATGGCGCACCGGAAACCGTCGTCCTCCTGCCAAAGGTGGCGCACCGGGATCGGCATCGTGGCTGCAAAAGCATCGATCACCGCCTTCGTTTCGGGGCCCGAGCCGTCGTCGGCGATCAGGATCTCGTCCGGCTGCACGCTCTGCAGGCGGAGGCACTCCAGGCATTTGCCCAGGCGGTCCGGGGCATTATAGGTCTTGACCACCACCGAAAGGGTGAAATCGCGTTCCTGTGCCATAGGGCTAAGCCTTTATTTTTTCTTCTTAACGTCGCGGAAGTCGACCTCCAGGCCCTTTTCATAGGTTTTCATCGCACGGTAGCTCATACCCATGCTCGAAAATCCGCCGTCGTGGAACAGGTTCTGCATCGTCACCGTGCGCGTGAGGTCAGAGAAGAGCGTCAGCACGTAATCGGCACAGTCCAACGCCGAGGCGTTGCCCAGCGGCGACATGCGCTCGGCGAAGTCCATCAGGTCCTCCATCCCCAGCACGCCGCTGCCGGCCGTGGTGGGCGTAGGCGACTGCGAAACGGTGTTGATACGGATCTTCTTTTCCCGGCCGTAGATGTAGCCGAAACTGCGGGCGATCGATTCGAGCAGCGATTTGGCGTCAGCCATGTCGTTGTAACCGTATAGCGTGCGCTGGGCGGCGATGTAAGACAGCGCCACGATCGAACCCCAATCGTTCAGGGCATCCTTCTTGCGGGCCACCTGGATCACCTTGTGGAACGAAATGGCCGATATGTCGAGCGTCTTGGCCAGGTAGTCGTAGTCCAGGTCGTCGTACGTACGGCCCTTGCGCACGTTGGGCGACATGCCGATCGAGTGCAGGATGAAGTCGAACTTACCCCCGAAATGCGCCATCGCACCGTCGATCAGCGTTTCGAGGTCCGCGACCGACGTGGCGTCGGCGGGAATCACTATCGTATTGCATTTTTTCGCCAATTCATCGATCGTGCCCATGCGGATCGAAACCGCCGTGTTCGTCAGCACCACTTCGGCACCCTCTTCGACGGCACGCTCAGCCACTTTCCATGCGATCGACTGTTCGTTCAGCGCCCCGAAGACCAGGCCTTTCTTACCTTTCAACAAATTATAAGACATCTTGATTCGTTTTGGTTTCGTGTGCAAAGGTAGGGCATTTATTCCATTATCCGCCCCGTACGGACGCTTTTTTCGGGAATCGCACCGGCGGGCTGCGGGGGTTTGGAATATTTTGCGTACTTTGTCCGGGCAAAATAAATACCACCGGGTGCCGAACGGCACTTCCGATCACTTCGCATCGGTTAAAAACAGAACGGAATGTACATCGCCATCGCAGGAAATATCGGCAGCGGGAAAACGTCCCTCACCGAGATCATCGCCCGACGCTACGGCGCGCGGGCATACTACGAAGACACGGACAATCCCTACCTGGCCGACTTCTACGACGATATGCCCCGGTGGGCGTTCAACCTGCAGATGTACTTCCTCGGCAAACGCATCCGGGAGGCCACGAACCGGCTCCTTTGCACCGGCGACCTGGTGCAGGACCGCACCATCTACGAGGACGCCTATATTTTCGCCGAAAACCTCCACGAAATGGGCGTCATGGCCTCGCGCGACTTCGACTCCTACATGGAGATCTTCAACCTCGTCCACGGGATCATCCCCCGGCCCGACGTGCTGGTCTACCTGCGTGCCGGGGTGCCTACGCTGGTGGGCCAGATCCGCAAGCGCGGACGCGCCTACGAAGCCGGCATCATGGACGAATACCTCGAACGGCTCAACCGGAAATACAACCACTGGATCGACCATATCTACCGCGGTGAAGTGATCACGATCGACATCGACCGCACCGATTTCATCGCCGACCCCTCGCTGCTCGATCCCGTGTTCGCACGCCTCGACCAGCTTAAAACCGAAGGGATCTGACCTTGCCACGGCTTGGGGAAACCACGGCTTCCGTCCTCCGGCAGGCCGATGCGGGATGCTCACGGCAACCCACGGCCCGGCCGCCCGTGGCGCACAGCAGCACAAGGCAGATACCAGGCGGCAATCATGTGATGCACAACAGGGGTCCGGCGAATTCAAATCATCCGGTTACCAGTGTGATTTTCGCAAATCGCACCCGAATAAACTACCCCGCAGCAAGCTACGGAATAGTAAAAGGCCGCGATTGCCCTCGGGCAATCGCCGACCGACGCCGGGCCGGGCGCCATCAAACTTACTGGAATGGCCGGGGCGCGAAGCAGGAAAAACCTGCAATGCAGGCTTACGTCCCACGGCCCGAAATTTTTGATTTCGCCTCCGCAGCCGCGGAATGTAAATACAAAGGCGGGGAATTTAACCCGTAAAGATTTAGAGTTTGTCTAAATTTTATTCATATAAAAGATTATGAGTCAATTTTTTGATGATTTTCATCGCCCGCCGAGGGAGGCGTGGCGGTGTCCCACGGCGAGTGAGGCGGGTGAGGAAAGCGCAAAAAAAGGCCATAAGATTTTGTGGGAATAAATTTTAGACAAACTCTTAAATGCATCGAGCCCAAACAGTAATACCCCATGTAACTCAAAGCCGTATTCATACGCTCTTTAGACGGCCTGCCCGGATGCTATCCCGCCGCGTTGGCGGCCGCCCTCGACACCCCTTCCCCCGTATCCATACGCCTGAACCCCTATAAAGTAGACCAACGCCC